>JAJYMR010000160.1 GCA_021786815.1 Deltaproteobacteria bacterium | reverse complement strand
CGCTACCAGGCTGCGCCACGCCCCGAGTCCTTATCGATTAACACACGCGCGATAGTCGTCTCAACACCGCGCCGGATGCCGGCCTCGTCACGCGCTGCGATTCGAGGATTCCATCCGCGTTTTCGATAAGGGTGAGCAAGACCGGAACTGCGCCTTTCGAGCCACGAATTTGCAGCGTTTTGCGCCATCGGCTCGAACTCAATCAAATGAAATTATATGGCGAATTGCGCCATTTTTCTTTGGCACGCACGATGCATCCGCCAATCCGATGGAAGGTCACGGGCTTGTCCGAAATCAAAAAGACAGGCTTAATTGGACTCGTGCGTCGTCTCGGAACCCTGCTGCTGGCCGCAATCCTGATTATGTGGCCGGCGCCCTACCTGACGGCCAACTGCCAGGCGGTTGCGTCATGTGCCGGCGCGACCGTGACGAAGCGTGCGCAGATGGCGTCCGACCCGTGCTGTTGCCCAGGTCTCGGCGATTATTGCGAACGGGCCGGCGCCTGCGGAATCGGCCAGACGTGCGACGAAGCGCCGGCTCCCGCGAGCGCCGCGGAAGCCGGTCCCGCGACCCACATTGCGAGTGACGGCACCCGCGCAACGCGTCTTGCCGCCGATTGGTTTCGCGTTTCCTCGCCTCCCGACCCCGGGCCTCCGGCCGACACTCCGATACCACCCTTCATAGCACTGCACGCGTTCCTGATCTGAGTCGCCTTTTCTTGTCCGGGATCGTCTCCCGGATTTGCGAAAGCGGACGATTAAGCCGCCGCGCCCGGAGTGCGGCGGTGTCGAGGCTCAGTTCAGCGAGGTGTTCACGTGCACAAGCGCAATATTACCGCGCTCACAATTCTGGCGATCGCGATCGCGGCCGCTCCGGCGTCCGTCCGCGCCGCGGAGCGTTCCGAAACCCCCTCGGGCGCCGTCAGCGAGTCCGCTCTCGGGCGGCATCCTTCGCTCGCGACGGTTCAAGCGTACGCGACCGAGCATAATCCCGCGATCCGCGCGGCGCGCGAGGCGTGGCGCGCCTCCCGCGAGCGCATCACGATCGACCGTTCCTACGATAATCCGACCGTCACCTACATGCCCGACACGGGCAACATGGTCCAAACGGTCGCCGGGATGGAGGCCAACGGTTTCGGCTTCTCCCAGGACATACCGTTTCCCGGCAAGCTCACACTCAAGGGACGGATCGCGGCCCATCAGGCGCGCGCCACGCTCGAAAATCTCAAGGCCGTCGAACAGGAGATCTCGCGCCGCGTATGGGCTCGTTACGCGGATTATTACTACGCCCAGCGCGCGCTTGAGGTGAATGCGGAAACGACGGTCCTGGTGCGCGAGTTCGAGTCGATTGCGCAGGCCAAATACCGGGTGGGAAAGGTCTCGGAACAGGACGTACTTGAGGCGCAACAGGAACTAAGCCTGCTCGCCACGCAGCGAATCGACTTCGAACGAGAGCGCAACGTGGCGTTGGGTGCGCTCAACGCGCTTCTCGACCGGCCCCCGCGGGCGGAAATCGGCAGGCCCGAGGAGATGGGCGTAGGCCGGAACATTGCGCCCCTCGATACGCTTATCTCAGAGGCGCGCGCCGCTCGCCCGGAACTCAAGGCCGAAGACCATCTGATCGACGCGCGCCGCGTCTCGGTCAGGCTCGCGAAGATGGGCTATCTGCCGGATTTTTCCATCGGGGGACAATACATCGGGGTCGCCAGCCAGGGTGTGCTGCAAAACGGGCACGACATCTGGGCCGCGACCATCGGCTTCTCGCTTCCAATCTGGGTCGATCGCGTCAAGGCGGGCGTGGATGAAGCCGGTGCGCGACTGCTCGAAGAGAAGTACACGCGGCGCAACGTCGCGGATTCGGTCGCCGACCAGGTGCAGGACGCGTACGAGCGCGTGCGCGCGTCGGCCGGGAACGAGCGGATCTACGAGACCACCCTGATGCCGCAGACGGCGCAGCGAATCGCCGCGGCGCAGGCCAGCTATCAGACCGGGGTCGTCGATTTTCTCACGCTGATCGACAGCCTGAAGTCGTACGAAGACGTCCGCCTGCTTCGCTATCGCGCGGTGCAGGCATACCAGGACGCCGCCGCGGACCTGACGCGCGCGGTCGGCCGTCCGATAGCGGGAGTAATGAAATGATGCGGGCGATTAAGCTTCAGAAGTTGGCCTTATTGTTCCTTGCGGCAACGGTTCTCGCGTTGGCCGGATGCGCTCGCGGTCCCGAGCAGGAGGGTGCGGCCGCGCGTCGCGAGCCGACCGCGAATCCGGCCGCCACACCCGGTGGGAAAATCCTGTATTGGAAGTCCACGATGGTGCCCGGGTACCGCTCGGACAAGCCCGGCAAGGATCCGATGGGCATGGAACTCGTGCCGGTTTACGCGGGCGAAGCCGAGGCGGGCCCTCCCGGCACGGTCGCGATCAATCCGCGCACCGTCCAGAACATCGGAGTCAAGACAACCGTTGTCAGACGCGAGATGCTCACCCGCGACCTCCGCACGATCGGGCGAATCGACTACGACGAGCGGCTCGTGACCGATGTGGCACCCAAGATCGGCGGCTGGGTCGAGAATCAGTACGTGAATTTTCCGGGTCAGATGGTTCGCCGGGGCGAGCCGCTCGGCACGATCTACAGCCCCGAACTGGTCGCGACCGAGCAGGAATATCTGAACGCGCTTCAGTTTCAGAAGGAACTGAAGGCGAGCCCGCTCGACGACGCGGTGACGGGCGCGCGCAACCTGGCCAGGTCGGTCGAGACGCGGCTTCGCTACTGGGACATCACCGACGCGCAGATAAAGGCTTTGCGCGAACGAGGAAAGATAACGCGCACGATGGTTCTTCACGCGCCGTTTACCGGAATCGTCGTCAAGAAGAACGTGTTTCAGGGCGGGTACGTGAAACCCGGTGAGTCGATGTTCCAGCTTGCCGATCTCTCGAAAATCTGGGTCTACGCCGACATTTACGAATACGAAATGCCCTGGATACGGCTCGGCCAGGAAGCAGCAATCACTCTTGCCTACGAGCCCGGCGTGACCTACCACGGGCGTGTCATCTTCATCTATCCATACCTGAAGGAGAAGACGCGAACCGTCGAGGTTCGGATGGAGTTCCGCAACGGGCCGCGGTTCGAACTGAAGCCCGGGATGTGGGCCGACGTGAATCTGAGGCCCGTCGTCTCGCGCAAGGCGCTGGTTGTTCCGGTTGACGCGGTGATCCGCACGGGCAAGAGGAACTTCGCGATCCTCGCGCTCGGCGGCGGCCATTTTGCTCCGCGCGAAATCAAGCTCGGCGCGCAGGCCGGCAATCAGTACGAGGTGCTTGCGGGCGTCAAGGAAGGCGACAGCGTCGTCGATTCGGCAGAGTTCCTGATCGATTCCGAGAGCAGCCTGCAATCGGCCTTCGGCAAGATGACGTGGCAGCCGCCCGCGGCCGAAAGCGCGCCTTCGCCCGCCTCCAAACCACCGCCGATCCAGCATCCGCTTTCATCAGGCGGCGCCGGCGGCGCCGGTCCCGCGATGGCGGGCATGGGGGGTGAGCAGCCATGATCAAGCGAGTCATCGAATGGTCGGTGCGCAACCAGTTCCTGGTGGGTGTGATGGTTGTCGCGCTTGGCGCGGCGGGAATCTACGCGTTTCGCAACATCCCGGTCGACGCATTGCCCGACGTGAGCGACGTGCAGGTGATCATCTACACCGAATGGCCCGGGCAGCCGCCGCAGATCGTCGAGGACCAGGTGACCTATCCGATTACGACCACGATGCTTGGGGTTGCGAACGTCAGGGTGGTGCGCGGCTACTCGTTCTTCGGCTACTCGTTCGTGTACGTCATCTTCAAGGACGGGACCGACATCTACTGGGCGCGAAGCCGCGTGCTCGAGTATCTGAGCGCGCTGCAGGGCCGGATGCCGCCGGGAGTCACTCCCCAACTCGGCCCGGACGCGACGCCGGTCGGATGGGTGTACGAGTACGCGCTCGTCGACCGCAGCGGTAAGCAGAATCTCGCACAGTTACGCACGCTGCAGGACTGGTACCTTCGCTACCGGCTTCAGACAATTCCGGGAGTTGCGGAGGTCGCGAGCCTTGGCGGCTCCGTCAAGCAATACCAGGTGGTGCTCGATCCCAACAAACTGCTCGCCTACGATATCCCGCTTGGCAAGGTGATCCGCGCCATACGCGCCAGCAACAATGACGTCGGCGGGCGCGTGGTCGAGTACGGCGAGGCCGAATACATGGTCGAGGGTATCGGCTATATCCGCAACCTGCGCGACATCGGCGATATCCCCGTGGGCGTGGACGCGAAGGGAACGCCGATACTCATTCGCGATATCGGCACGGTCCAGCTCGGACCGGACATGCGACGCGGCGCCGCGGAACTCGACAACCTGGGCGACACCGTCGTCGGCATCATCGAGATGCGCTACGGAAACAACGCGCTCGAAATCATCAACCGCGTCAAGGAGAGGCTTGCCGAACTAAAGAAGACGCTCCCGAAGGGCGTACAGATCGTCACCGTTTACGACCGCTCCGCGCTTATCCGTCGCGCGCAGAACACGCTAAGGCAGAAGCTCGTCGAGGAAAGCATAATCGTCGGCCTTGTCTGTATCGTGTTTCTCTTCCACTTCCGTTCGGCACTTGTCGCGATCGTCACGCTGCCGATTGGAATCCTGATGGCGATGACGGTGATGTACGCGCAGGGGTTGGTGGCGAACATCATGTCGCTCGGCGGAATCGCGATCGCGATCGGCGCGATGATCGACGGCGCGATCGTGATGATCGAGAACGCCCACAAGCATCTCGAACGCGACCGCGGACGCAAGCCGCACTGGGACATAATCATCGACGCGGCAACGGAAGTCGGCCCGGCGTTGTTTTTCTCGCTGCTCGTGATCGCGGTCGGCTTTCTACCCGTATTCGCGCTTACCGGCCAGTCGGGCAGGATGTTCAAGCCGCTCGCCTACACGAAGACCTATGCGATGACGGCGGCGGCGTTGCTCTCGATCACGCTCGTGCCGGTCCTGATGGGGTATCTGATTCGGGGGCGAATCCGTCCCGAGATGGAGAACCCGCTGAGCCGTCTGCTGGTATGGGCATATCGTCCGGTGCTCAGATGGGCGCTAAAGCTAAGGTGGGCCGTGCTTGCAGCCGCGGTGCTGATTCTTCTGCTGACCGTGCTGCCGTATGAACGGCTCGGCTCCGAGTTCATCCCGCCGCTCAACGAAGGCGATCTGCTGTACATGCCATCGCTCCTGCCCGGGGTGTCGATCACCGAGGCGGTTGCGGTCGCACAGCAGACCAACCGGATAATTATGCAGTTCCCCGAGGTCAAGCACGCGCTCGCCAAGGTGGGACGCTCGACCTCGCCGCTCGACCCGGCTCCGCTCGAAATGATGGAGACCACGATCGATCTCAAGCCCCAGTCGGAGTGGCCCCCGGGCATGACGACCGGCAAACTCATAGATGAAATGAACCGCGCGATCAATTTTCCCGGCGTCGTCAACGCGTGGACGATGCCGATCAAGACCCGGATCGACATGGTTTCGACAGGGATCAAAACGCCCATAGGCATCAAGATCAGCGGTGCGAATCTCGACGTTTTGGAAAAGCTGGGCAAGGAAGTGGAACCGGTCATCCGCAATCTGCCGGGGACGCGAAGCGTTTACGCGGAACGCGTCACGGGCGGCTACTATCTCGATTTCGTGGTCAAGCGCCGCGAAGCCGCGCGCTACGGGCTTACGGTGAGCGACGTCGAAGATGTTATCGAATCGGCGATTGGCGGCGAGAACATATCGCGCACCATCGAGGGCCTGGAGCGCTTTCCGATAAACGTCCGCTACGGACGGGGACTTCGCTGGACCCCGGAGGAACTCGACCGCGTGCTTATCGCCACGCCCACCGGCGCGCAGATTCCCATAAGCCAGGTCGCGTACATCTTCACGCGCATGGGTCCGCCATCGATCAAGACCGAGGGCGCACGTCCCCAGGCGTGGATCTACGTCGATATCGATCCCACACAGGACGTGGGAAGTTATGTCGAGCGGGCCAGGCGGGCAGTCGACCGCGAGGTGAAGGTGCCGCCCGGTTACGCGATAGAATGGAGCGGGCAATACGAATACATGCAGGAGGCCCGTGCGCGGCTCAAGGTCATCGTGCCGGTGACCCTCGCGATAATCTTTCTGCTGCTCTATCTGAACTTTGGTAGCGTCGTCGAGGTGCTGATCGTGATGCTGGCGCTGCCGTTCGCGCTGGTCGGGGGCATCTGGTTCATGTACTTGCTGGGCTACAATATGAGCGTGGCCGTCGCGGTCGGATTTATCGCGCTCGCAGGAGTCGCGGCCGAAACCGGCGTCGTCATGATCATCTATCTTGACGAAGCCTGGGAGGCGCGGCGCAGGGACAAAACCACGGTTGGACTTTCGGAACTCTACGATGCGATCATGGAGGGCGCGGTCGAGCGGGTGCGTCCGAAGATGATGACCGTGTGCGCGATCATAGCCGGCCTCCTGCCGATTATGTGGAGTTCCGAGACCGGAGCGCGGCTCATGAAGCGAATCGCCGCTCCGATGGTCGGCGGCATGGTTTCCTCCACCGTACTGACGCTGATCATCATCCCGATTCTCTACGAAATCTGGCGCAGCCATCAGATACGCCGGCAGGGCTCCGATGAAGACTGATTCGCAAGCGTTGCGCGCGGTCCTTGCCCTTGCCGCGCTTGCGTTTTTGGCGGCGAGCGCGGCCGGATGCGACAAAATTGAGACGCTCATCCGCGGCCACCGATGCGTGCTCAGCGATCGGGATATTCATCCGGACATGGCGGCCGAGGTCGCGGTCGAAGGCGGTCCGTCAGGCCGCGCCTGCTGCATCAGATGCGCGATCACCTACGCGCAGCAAACCGGCAAAAAGGTCCGCGTCGCGTCCGTGACCGATTATCGGACGCGCAAGCCGATTGCGCCGGATCATGCCTTTTACGTCACCGGCAGCAACGTCGCGCCTTGCGTCGGGCCGCCGATGGAGGCGACCGCGGGCAGACGCGAGTGCTGCATCCTGGGATTCGATCGATGTGCGCCGAGCACGGTCGCCTTCGCGAGCGAGCAGGACGCGATCCGGTTCCAAAGGGAACACGGAGGCCGTATCGAGACGTTCGCCGAGCTGGCGCGCTCGACCGGCGGACGGCTTGTCGCCGCTAAAAAGTAGCGTCGAACGGCAACCGACTCGTTACGGCCCGATACTTGCGTAGGTTGACGCCCGATGTCCCCGCCATCGGGAGCAGGCGGGAGGATTGTCATATGGGTTCGCTCGAAAAGCCCTCACGTCGCGGCCGCGCGGGCCGAAGCGGCGAGGATGCGTATGCGACTAAGAACGTCGTCTGCGGCATGGAAGTCGGTTCGTACCGAAGCTACGCGTTCATCTACCAGGGCAGGGAATATCGATTCTGTTCGTTGTCTTGCGTGGAAAAATTCAAGGTCGAACCGGAAAAGTTCTGCAGGCGGGCGTCGGAGGATTAGCGGTCGGCCGGGAAGCCGGCGCGCCTCAATTTGCCGGCGACCGGGTACATTGTCTCAAGAGTAGCACACGTGGCGACCGCGTCCTCAACCGGGGTTTCACGACTGCTCGAAGCGGAGAAAAGCGCCGACGAGCTCACCTCGCGCGCCCGTCAGGAGGCAGAGCGGACCGTCGCTGACGCGCGCAAGCGCGCCGAGCAAATCCTGGCCGGAGAAGGGCCTGAGGCGGGCGGCGATCGCGACGCGGCACGGCTCAGGGATGAAGCTCAGGCCGAAAAGGCCCGAATCGCGCGCGAAACCCAACTGCATATCGAGCGGATTCGCGCCCTCGCCGCGACCCGGCGCGCCGAGGCCGTCGAGCGCCTGGTCGGAAAGCTGTTCGGGCACTCATGATCGCCAAAGTCGCGCGCTATTCGCTTGCGATTGCGAAAATTCGCGCTTCGATGGGCGACCTGCTGGGCGCGCGGGAGTACGCGATGCTCGTGCACGCGCCGAGCTTGGACGCAATGACGGCGGCGCTCGGGACGACCGCGTACGCGACGGCCCTGCGAGCGGAAACAGCGGGTTTCGCGACCGCCGTGCGCCAGTTTCGTCTCGACACGGCTGAGCGCCTCGTCGCGCTGCTGCCCGCCCGCGCGCGCACTTTATGCCGTACGTTTCTCTCGCGCTTCGAACTCGAAGCGCTCAAGGTTATCCTGCGCGCGGTCGTCTCCGGAGCAGACCGGCGGCAGGTGCTGTCGATGCTGCGGCCCCTGCCGCCGAGGTCGGTTCTTCCGGTCGAAAACCTGCTTGCGGCGAAAACGCTCGAAGATGCATCCAGGGCGCTTGCCGAAACGCCTTACGCGGCGCCGGTTGCCGAAACTCTGAAAGCTGACGAGTCGGAAACCGCCCGTCCAAAACAGGCGCACGTTCTTCTGAGCGAGATCGAGGCGCGGCTCGATCGATGGTTCCTCTCGCGGGTAGTCGATGCGGGCGCGGCTTTCTCGGGCGGTGAGGCCGGTATCGTCCTGCGGCTCGTGGGCGTGCTGAGCGACGTGAGCAACGTGCTCTGGACCGAACGGCTGCGAAGAACCTTCCGTCTCTCGCCGGAGCAGACGGTGCGCCGTCTTTGTCCCGCAGGCTTTTACTTCTCGAGCGCGAAGAAGCGGACGACGCTTTCGCAATGGAACGGCGAAGGGCAGCCGCCGTTCGTCGCGGTCGGGCTGGAAGAGGCGGGTACGACGCTTCGGCTCTCGATGATGCGCCTGCTCGCGCGCGAGGCGCGCCGCCCCCTGTTCGCGATACCGTTCCAGGCGGGCGTGGCGCTGAGCTATCTCATCCTTGGCGAGCTTGAGACCGCCGATTTGATCGCCCTCTATGAGGGCAGGCGATGGGGCAGGGATGCAACCGCCCTCGCCGACGGCCTGATACGGTTTCACGGCGCGGCCCTGGCCGGAGGCGAAGTTGTTTAGGCCGGTTCAGCTCGTCCGGGCCGATATCTACGTGCTCGAAGCGCGGGTCGAGCGGGTCACATGGACGCTCGCGCGGCTGGGCCTGCTGCATCTGGTGGACGTGCGCGAAGCGATCGCGCGGGCGCAACCCGTGCTCGACGTCTCGCAGGTCGAGATGGAGCGGCGCTACGCGGCGATCGTCGAGCGCGGCAAGCGCCTGATGGAGTTGCTGGGGCTCGGCTACGACCCGTTCGGCGTATCGGTTGAAAGCGTTTCCGAACAGGAATTCGAAAACCTCGAGAAGGAGCTCGAAGCTCTCGAAAAGGTGCTGCCCCCACTTTACGAACGCGTGCGACGCCTTCGGGAATCGCGCCCGGCGGCCAAACGCCGCACTGAGCTTCTGCGGATGCTTTCGGAGGCAGCTATCGAGCCGGCCATCCTTGCCAGGTCTGGACGGCTCGTGGTGCAGACCGGAATTATCCCGGCCGAGCGCCTCGGTTCCGCTGAGCAGCAGTTCCAGCCTCTGCCGCATCTGCTTGAGCTTCTCGGCGAAACCGAGGGCGGAGTCGCGGTTCTGATCGCATTCCTTGCCGCGGATCGCGAAAAGGCGCAGGTGATTCTTCAGAGCGCGCGGTTCGAGGAGGAATCCGTTGGCGGCGAGCCGATAGCGAAGCTGTTGGACGCCGCTTCGGCCGGGGAAAAGGAACTCGGCGCGCAACTCGACGCGGCGCGCGAGACGCTTTTGCGCTCCGCCGAGCAGGCGCGGCCCGCACTTTCGGCTATCCGGCGCAAGGCGGAGATCGCGCTCGGGCTTACGCGGGCGCGGCGCCATTTCGGACGGGTCGGCCATACGATCCTTATTTCCGGATGGGTTCCGAAGGCAAAGATCGCGACCCTGCGCGACGAAGTAGCGCGCGCAACCGAAGGCGCGGCGTACATGGAAATCGTCGATCCGACCGAGATGCGCGAGGTCGGCGCGGGAACGCTCAGGATACCGATCCTCTTCAGCAACCCGCTTTTCCTGAAACCGTTCGAGCGTCTGACGGAAGCGTACGGCGTGCCGCGCTACGGCGAGGTCGAACCGACCGCCTTTCTTGCGATCAGTTTTCTCATCATGTTCGGCGTGATGTTCGGCGACGCGGGGCAGGGCTTCGTGCTCGCGCTCGCGGGCTACGCGATATTCAGGACCTCGTATCGTTACACGGATCTCGGCGTTCTGCTGATCGAATGCGGAATAGCGTCGATAATCTTCGGCTGTCTGTACGGAAGCGTGTTCGGACTGGACAATGTGATTCCCGCGCTATGGTTCAATCCGATGCGCAACGTGACGCGCGCACTGATCATTGCGATCGCCTTCGGCGCGATCCTGATAAGCGTCAGCCTGATACTCAACGTAATCAACAGCCTGCGCGCGCACGATACCGGCGCGGCGATTTTCGGCGAGCACGGCCTGGTGGGAGCGTTTATCTATTGGGTATGCCTCGCGGTCGGAAGCCGCTTGATGCTGACCGGCGAGGCCGGCGTCGAGGGGTGGGTGCTCGCGCTGCTGATTGGGCTTCCCGCGCTGAGCATCGTGTTTCACCGACCCGTCGAGGAGATTTTCCGGCGAAAGCGCGGAGAGGCGGTGGCGTGGGGCCGGATGCCGGGGCTACTGGTGGAAGCGCTCGTTGGGCTGGGCGACGCTTTCCTTTCATACCTTGCCAATACCGTTTCCTTCATCCGAATCGCCGCGTTCGCGCTCGCGCACATCGGACTTTTCATAGCGGTATTTGCGCTTGCGGACTCTCTTTCGCGGCTCGCCGGAGGCGGCCTCTGGTATTGGCTTACGATGGTGGTTGGGAACATCTTTATAATCGTACTCGAGGGGATGATGGCGTCGATTCAGGCTATTCGTCTTGAGTACTATGAGTTGTTCGGAAAATTCTTCAAAGGCGGTGGCGAGGAGTTCCGACCGCTTCACGTGTAGCGAGGAGGAAACATGCGTCGGCTCGAGACCTGGATGAAGCTTGCGGGCGTTGCGCTGTTTGCGGTCGCGGTGATCATGCTCGTCCCGCTGGTCCTGTTCGCGCAGCAGGCGGCCGAGCGCGCCGGCGCCGCGTCGCCAGAGGTCATGAAATGGGGCTTTATCGCGGCCGCCGCGTCGGTCGGGATCAGCACTATCGCCGGAGGAATCGCGGTCGGGATGGTGGGTTCGGCCGCGATGGGCGTGGTCGGTGAGCGTCCCGAAGTGGCGCCCCGCGCGCTTATCTTCGTCGGCCTTGCGGAAGGAATCGCGATCTACGGGCTTATCGTGTCGGTGATGATACTGGGCAAGATCTGAAATGGTTGCGTTCGTGCTCGGCGAAGAGGAGATCGTCGCGGGCTTCGGACTGATTGGCGTGAAAGGAGTCGCGCCGGCCGGAGCGGAGGCTGCGCGGCGCGAACTGGAGAATGTGCTTGCGTCCGGGCAGCAGCCGCTTATCCTCGTCACGGAACGCGTGGCGCAGTGGATAATGCCGCAGATCCGAAACGCCATACTCGCGGGCGCGATAATCCAGGTAATTCCCGGCTTCGGCGGCCGAATCGAAGAGCGCGCCGACGAAGAGGCGCTCCTGCTCTCCGCGCTCGGAATAAAACTGTGAAGGCAGATGCCTGATACCTTGCAAGCAACCGGAGCGAGTGCCGACATCCTCGCCAAGGCGATTGTCGCGCAGGCCGAGCAGGAGGCGAAAAAGCTCCGCGAAACCGCGCAGGCCGAGGCAAGGCGCATCCTTGCCGACGCGCAGGCCGAGCGTGAGAGACGCCACGCCAGCGAGAGCCGCGAAGAGATGGAGCGCGTGCGCAAGCAGACCGCAACCGAACTTGCGCTCGCACGGTTCCAGGCGCGACGCAGCCTTCTCGGAGCCCGCGAGGAGCTTATCGAAGCGGTGTTCGCTGAGCTTCCCAACGCGCTCGACGCGCTGAGAAAAGACGCTTCCTACCCGCGCCTGCTTTCCGAACTGGCGCGCCACGCAATCGGCGTGCTCGACGGCGAACGCTTTATCGTCGCAGTGGCTGCCGAAGATAAGGGCGCTGCGGAGGCGGCGATGCGCGAAGCCGGGATCGACAAAGTCGATATCGAAACTGACCCGAACGTGCGCGGCGGATGCCTCGTCTGGCAGGCGGATCGCCGCGCCTATTACGACAACAGTTTCGCGGCGATTGTCGCGCGAGAGAAGCCGCGGCTTCGGCCGATGGTCGCCGAGTGGCTCTGGGGAACGGATGAATCGTGGCAGGTGAGCTGAGCACATCGCCAGGCGCCCGCGAGGCGCAACGCAAGCCCGTGGGACGGACCGTGTGGGTAAGCGGTCCCGTCGTCAAGGCCGAAGTCGAGCACTCGGTCTTCATGGGCGAGCAGATGGAAGTCGGCGACGAGCGCCTCATCGGCGAAGTGATCGGCGTCTCTGGCGGCCAGGCACTCCTTCAGGTTTACGAAGAGACGGAAGGACTTGGCCCGGGCCGCCCGGTGTTCTCAACCGGTCTTCCGATGTTCGTCACGCTCGGGCCCGGGCTGGTCGGCAGCGTGTTCGACGGTATCCAGCGCCCGCTCCATGCGCTCGAGAAGGCCGGCCCGTACATCTCGCGCGGAACCAAGGCAACGCCGCTCGACACGGAAAAGCGATGGCATTTCGTGCCGCGAAAGCGCGCGGGAGAAAAAATCGGCGCGGGCGAGGTGCTGGGAATCGTGCAGGAAACCTCCGTGATCGAGCATCGCGTGCTCGTGCCGCCGGAGGTCTCGGGTGAACTCGCGAGCGTGGTGCCCGAGGGCGAATACACGGTGGCCGACGTTGTCGCGACGGTTCGCCGTCACGAAACCGGCGAGGAGATGTCCCTTACGATGGCGCATCGATGGCCGGTCAAGCGCCCGCGCCCGTACCACAGCCATCTGCGCCCCGAGGTGCCACTAATCACCGGCCAGCGCATCTTCGATCTTTTCTTTCCGCTCGCGAAGGGAGGAACCGCGGCGATTCCGGGCGGATTCGGCACCGGCAAGACCGTCACGCAGCATCAGCTCTCCAAGTGGGCGATGGCCGACATAATAGTGTTCGTCGGGTGCGGCGAGCGGGGAAACGAGATGGCCGAAGTGCTGCTCGTGTTTCCCGAGCTTGCCGATCCGCGCACCAAACGCCCGCTGATGGAGAAGACGGTGCTAATCGGCAACACCTCGAACATGCCGGTCGCCGCGCGCGAGGCGAGTATCTACACCGGAATTACGATTGCCGAGTATTACCGCGACATGGGCTATGACGTCGCGCTGATGGCCGATTCGACCTCGCGATGGGCCGAGGCGCTCAGAGAAGTCTCGGGGCGGCTCGAGGAGATGCCCGCCGAGGAGGGTTTTCCGGCATACCTGGCCGCGCGGCTTGCGCAGTTCTATGAGCGCGCGGGCTACGTGGAAACTCTTGGCGGCGCGACGGGTTCGGTCACCGTGATTGGCGCGGTCTCGCCCGCGGGCGGCGACTTCTCGGAACCCGTGACGCAGCATACCAAGCGTTTCACGCGATGTTTCTGGGCGCTCGACAAGGATCTCGCGGCGGCGCGCTACTTCCCGGCGATAAACTACCTGGAGAGCTACAGCGGCTATCTCGACGAAGTCGGCGAATGGTGGCATCGCAAGTACGACGCCCGATGGCGCGCCTTGCGCGACGAGGCTATGCGCCTTTTGCAGGAGGACAGCCGCCTGCAGCGTATCGTCCGCCTTATCGGCGAGGACGCGCTTCCCGACGAGCAGCGCCTGATAATCGAGGGCTCGCGCCTGCTCCAGGAGGCGTGTCTTCAGCAGAACGCGAACGATCCGGTGGATACGTTCTGCCAGCCGGAAAAGCAGCTCGCGCTGCTCGGCGCGGTGCTCCATTTCGTAAAGCGCGCAGAAGAGGTGGTCAAAAAGGGCGCGCCGATCCATCGGGTGCGCGAGATGGCTGTGCGCGAGGAGATCGTGCGCGCGAAGGAAAAGATCCCGAACGATCAGCTCGACCGCTTCAAGGAGCTGACGCGAAGGATCGACGAGGAGATGGACGCGCTCTATCGCGATTTCCGGAGGGTCACATGATGCGCGAGAGCGGACTGTTCCAGTGCGGGCTCAAAAGCGTCTCGGGCGCGCTCGTGTTCCTCGAGGGTGCGCGCGGAATCTCTTACGGAGAGATGGTCGAGGTGATTGGCGGCGACGGGCGCGTGCGCCCGGGCAGAGTGCTGATCGCAAGCCGCGAGACGGTCGCGCTCGAGGTCTATCAGGGCACCGAAGGCCTCTCGCCCGCCGAGACGCGCGTCAGATTTCTCGCCCATGGACTCGAAGTGCCGGTCGCCGAGGAGATGCTCGGCCGCACGTTCGACAGTTTCGGCCACGCGCTCGACGGCGGTCCCGAGCCGCTCGCGCGCGAATGGCGCGACGTGAACGGGGCCGCGATCAATCCCGCGATGCGCGCCTATCCGCGCGATTTCCTGCAGACCGGCGTCTCTGCGATCGACGGGATGAACACGCTGGTGCGCGGCCAGAAACTGCCGATTTTCTCGGCGAGCGGATTGCCGCACAACCGGCTCGCCGCGCAGATCGTCCGCCAGGCCGAGGTGCCGGGCGAGCGCGCCGGCTTCGCCGTTATCTTCGCGATCGTGGGCGCAAGCCGCGACGTCGCCGACATGTTCCGCCGAAGCGTGGAGGAAAGCGGCGCGCTCGGCCGCGTCGCGATGTTCGTGAATTTCGCCGACGATCCGGCTGTCGAGCGCCTTATCACACCGCGCACCGCGTTCACCCTGGCCGAATATCTCGCGTTCGACCGCGGGATGCACGTGCTGGTCGTGGTCACGGACATGACGCAGTACTGCGAGGCGCTGCGCGAGGTCGCCTCGGCCAAGGGCGAAGTGCCAAGCCGCAAGGGATTCCCCGGCTATCTCTACAGCGATCTCGCCTCGCTCTACGAGCGCGCGGGAAGAATCCGCGGGCGCGAAGGCTCGATCACTCAGGTGCCGATCCTCACGATGCCCAACGACGACATCACGCATCCGATTCCCGATCTCACGGGCTACATCACCGAAGGGCAGATAGTGCTCGAGCGGGAACTCGACCGCGCGGACATCTATCCGCCGATCAACGTTCTGCCTTCGCTCTCGCGCCTGATGAGCGACGGTATTGGCGCCGGTCGCACCCGCGACGACCATGCCCATCTCTCCAACCAGCTTTACAGCGCATACGCCTACACGCGGAGGATCCGGATGCTCGCGGCGATAATCGGCGAGGAGGAGCTTTCCGGGCGTGACAAGATGTACCTCGAATTCGGACGCCGCTTCGAGACGGAATTCGTCGGACAGGGACCGGAAGAGAACCGGTCCATCGCACAGACCCTCGACCGCGGGTGGGAGATGCTGAAGCTCATCCCGGCGGCCGACCTGACCCGCGTGAGCGAACAGGAACTCGCCGCGCATCTGAAGTGAACGCCGATGGCCCGGCTCGCGCTCCCAACCACCAAGGCGAACCTGCTCCGGCTCAAGGAAGACCTGGGGCTCGCCCAGGAAGGGCGCCAGCTTCTGGACGAGAAGCGCGAGATAATCCTGCGCGAGCTGTTCAGCCATCTGGAGGATCTCCGCCGTTCGCGCGCCGAGGCGGAAGCGGCGCTCACCGAGGCTTACTCGGAACTCGCCGCGGCGTGCGTTTCGCTCGGGCGCGAGCAGGTCGCGCGCGCGGCGCTGGCCGCGCCGGCGGCGGCCGAGATCGCCACGCAGGAGCGAAGCCTGTTCGGGATCGTGCTTCCGCTTTTGAACTGGCAACCTGCCGAAACGGCTCCGCCATGGGGACTGCTCGGCACATCGCTCGAACTTGACCTTGCGCGGGAAAAGTTTCTCGCGGCGATGCGCCGGTTGGTCGAGCAGGCGGAGTTGGAGATCGCCTTTCGTCGGCTCGCGGTCGAATTACGCAAGACCCAGAAGCGCGTCAACGCGCTTTCGAACCTTCTCATCCCGCAATATCAGGAGACGGTCGGATACATGGAGAGCGGGCTTGAGGAGCGCGAGCGCGAGGCGCTGTTTCAGCTCAAGCGCGTGCAGGCCCGCAGGGAGGGTTCGGAATGAAGCATCCTTTCCGCAAGATTATGGTAGCGACGGACGGCTCGGAGCCGTCGATGCGGGCGGCGGCGATGGCGATCGAGATGGCGCAGAATTACGGCGCGGAGCTGCTCGCCGTCCACGTCGTGGACGAGGAAGTGCTGCGCACGTTCTGCCGCGCGCTGGGCAAGGACGAGCAACAGGCGCGCGAGACGCTGTCGGCCGACGCCGAGAAGTATCTCCAGGAAATCCGCAACCTCGCCGAGCACAAGGTGAGCGTCGCCACGATGGTCGAGCACGGAACGCCTCATGAAACCCTGCTCAGGATTGCCCAGAAGCAGCAGGTGGATTTGATCGTGATGGGCAAGATCGGCAGGCGCGGCCCGCGCCGGGTCCTGATGGGCAGCGTGACCGAGCGCGTGATAGACCTCTCCGAAATTCCCGTTCTGGTCGTGAAGTGAGCGCGCCGGGCGAGCTCGAACGCGGCGCCGTCGCCCCGGCTAGCCGCCACGCGAGGCGAGCGGAGCCACGGCCCGTACCAGGAACGACTCGCGCCTGAAAAACCCCATCGTGTGGAACGAATCCTCGAGCTCCAAAAGCGCGTAATCGAAATAATGGCAGAGCTCGTGAAGCAGCGTGCGCAGAAAGGTGCGCGGCTTCACGACGTCGTGGCGCTGCGCCGTGCGCATCCATAGCACGATTCCCTGCGGCCGATCGACGCGGAAAAGTCCGTGCAGCTCGCCGCGCGCGTTGTGCGGCCTGACGCCGCGCACCAGCACCGGAACCGGCGCGACGCCGGCGAGCCGGCATATCTCGTCCGCAAGTTCGTTTGCGCCTCGCTCGGTTGCGCGCAGATTTCCGCTGTCGAGCAGATCCACCAGATCGGCGGCCCGTTTGCGCGCGCCCGGCGTTATGACGAAATCGAAACGATCGATTGAATCGCTCTTGAGATAGCAGCGCTGAAGACGCGGAGTGAGGCGATAGAAGAAATCCGGCAGCGGACGCTCGCGAGCCGCGGGCTCCGCGCCCGGTGATTTCGTGCCTTTCGGTACCTCTCGCGCCATCGAGCGCTTTCGTCTCCTTCTGTGCCGCGCCGCGCAGCCACGGCGCGCGCGGCGTCATCGAAACGCCGGTATCACCTTCGACGCGAACAACTCCAGGTGCGGTTCGAGCCATCGCGGCGGCAATCCGGGCGGCAGGAAGAACGAGAAGAAGTGCGTGTAGGGAAGCTCGGAGGTCATTTCGCGGACAATCTTCACGCAGGTGTCGGGATCGACGACCTGCAGC
>JAJYMR010000025.1 GCA_021786815.1 Deltaproteobacteria bacterium | reverse complement strand
GGCGGTGTCGGCGCGATGCGGATGGCTTACGAGCGGGAAGCCGAAGTCCGACGGCAATCCCTGGCCGATGCTGACCCATGAATCGCCGTCGTCGTCGCTGCGATAGACGCCCGGATGGTTCTGCAGATAGAGCCGCGCCGGGTTGAGCGGGTCGGGTCTGACCTTGTGCGCGCATTGCCCGCCGATTTGCACTTCCGTCTCGCCGTCGGCCGCCGGATAGGGCCGCACGCCCTTGTAGCATCGCTCCCACGAGTCACCGCCGTCGCGGCTTCGATAAACGCCTGCGGTCGAGATGGCCACGTGGATGCGCGCGGGGTCGCCGCGGCGGAGAACGATCGTATGCAGGCACAGTCCGCCGCCGCCCGGCTGCCATTTCGGGCGATGCGGATGGGTGAGCATCGCCTGGTTGGGCACAAAGGTTTCGCCGCCGTCGTCAGAGCGGAAAATCGCGGCCGGCTCCACGCCCGCATAGACCACGCCCGGACCCGCGGCCGGTGCCGGTTCGAGCGCCCATACCGCGTTCATCGAAAGCCCGCTGCCTTCGGGAAAGCGGATGTTGCCCTCGGCCGGCTCGTGCCATGTGCGGCCGAAATCGTCGGACCGGCTGACGACCGCGCCCCAGTGCATGCTCTGGTTGCCGAGCAGGATGCGCGAGCGGCCGGCGTCTGGAAGATATGCGACGGAATGGACGGATTGGCCGGCAAGATGCGGCCCGCTCATCCGGAACTGCCGGCGAGCGGAATCGACGTGGAAAATGAAGGCGCCCTTGGTGGTTCCGACCAGAACCAGCAGGTCACCGGGCTTTGGCGAGAGTGGTCGCGGCATTATCCAACCCTCCCAGCAGCAGTTCTTTGCCTGAAAAGACCACAAGACGCCCTGTTTCGGCAATCGGAGCGCGGACCGTTGCCCCTCATGGTGGTCGTGGATAGCTTGATCCTGGTGGCTTCCGAGCATGAGATGCGATTCCTGCGCAAAGTTGCCGGCGCACTCGCCCGGATTGGCGTTCGCCGCGACGCGCTGGTGGTCGTCGCGCTCTCTGGCGGCGCCGATTCGGTCGCGCTGGTGCGCGCGATGCTCGCGCTTCGGGAGACATTCGGATATCGCCTCGTCGCCGCCCATCTGAACCATCGGATTCGCGGCGCCGAGTCCGGCCGTGACGAGGCGTTCGTGCGCGCGCTCGGGGCTCGGCTCGGAATCGAGGTCGAAGTGGAACGCGCCGAGGGACTTACGGCTGGGACGCCGAATCTCGAGGAGCGCGCGCGCGAGTATCGCTACGGGTTTTTCGAGCGCCTCGCCGAAAGACGCCACGCCGATTATGTCGCGCTGGCCCATCAGGCGGACGATCAGGCCGAAACGGTGATGCTGCGCCTTTTACGCGGCGCGGGCGCGTCGGGGCTCTCCGCGATGGGCGAGCGCGGGCCGGGTCGGATAATTCGCCCGATGCTCACGGTGACGCGCGCGGAGGTGCTTGAATATCTCGGCGCGATTGACGAGAGCTTCGTTTCCGACAGCACCAACGTCTCGCGCGAGATCCTTCGAAACCGCGTCCGGATGGAGTTGCTCCCGATGCTCGAGCGCGAATACGCGCCGGGGCTGGGCGGGCGGCTCTGCGAGCTCGCCGATGAGATGCGCGAGGTGGACGATTTCCTTCGTATCGTGGCGGGCGAGGAGATGGCGCGGCGGATGGGCGCGGACGGCGCGCTCGCGCTTTCGGGCTTTGCACGGCTCCATCCCGCGCTCCAGCGCGTGCTGGTACGGCTCTTTATCGAGAGTAGAATCGGAAGTCTGCGCCGGATTTCGCGCGCGCACGTGGAAGCGATTCGCCGGCTGTGCTCAGAAGGGCCGTCCAATGCGAGCCTCGATTTGCCCCATGGGACGCGCGCGGTCCGCGTTTATGACAGACTGAGTCTCGGCCCGGCCCGGGTTTCGCCGTCTCCGCGCTTCTCCGTTCCGATTGCGCCGTCGGGCACGACCGTGGTGTGCGAGGCCGGGTTTGCGTTCGAGGCGGAGACGCTTGCGGCGAAACAGGCGTCGCTTCCGGCGAACAAATGGCAGGCGCTGTTCGACGCCCGGGAAGTTACGCAGGGATTTGTGGTGCGGAATTTTCGCCATGGCGACCGGATAAATCCGCTCGGCATGAAGGGACATCGCAAGGTCAAGGACGTATTTATCGACGCGCGCATTCCGAGGGCCGGGCGAACGACGTTTCCGCTTGTCGAGTCGGGCGGCGAACTGGTCTGGATTCCGGGATTGGTGCGCGCGGGCAAAGCCGCCGTGGGCGAGGGCACTGAGACTGTGCTACGACTGACGGCGCATCGGCTCCAAGAACCTTCGCAAGGGAAGTAAGCGCCGTTGCGAACTATTAAACACGCATGGTAGCCTGTTAATCGGGATGAACCAGTTTTCCCGCAGTATTGCGTTATGGCTCGTTCTGGGCCTGATGTTTCTGCTCCTGTTCAATATTTTCAGCCGGCAGCAGACGCATCGCCCTGAAATAATTTTCTCCGATTTCCTCAACCAGGTCCAAAAAGGTGAGGTCTCGAAGGTCACGATCCAGGGCAACTCGATCTCCGGCCTGACCAACAGCGGAGAGCATTTCAAGACCTACGCGCCGACGGATCCGAACCTGGTCGCAACCCTTCGCGCGAAGAACGTCAAGATCGAGGCGAAACCTGCCGAAGGCGACTCCTGGTGGGTCACCCTGCTGGTGCAGTGGCTCCCGATGCTGCTCCTGATAGGCGTGTGGATATTTTTCATGCGCCAGATGCAGGTCGGCGGCGGCAAGGCGATGTCGTTCGGGAAGAGCCGCGCCAAGCTTTTGACCGAGAGCACCCACAAGGTCACCTTTGCCGACGTCGCCGGAGTGGACGAGGCGAAGGACGAACTTGAGGAGATAATCCAGTTCCTGCGCGACCCGAAGCGGTTCACACGCCTTGGCGGAAGAATTCCCAAGGGCGTCCTGCTGGTCGGCCCGCCGGGAACCGGCAAGACGCTGCTTGCCCGCGCGATCGCCGGCGAGGCAGGCGTGCCGTTTTTCTCCATATCGGGCTC
>JAJYMR010000090.1 GCA_021786815.1 Deltaproteobacteria bacterium | reverse complement strand
TCCTGCAACCGGCAGGTCGGTCGAGGCGGAAAGCTCAGCCTTCGCGAACGCCATCGGGAAGGCCCCGTCGATCCCCATGACTTCGCCGGTGGACTTCATCTCCGGGCCGAGAATCGTATCGACGCCAGGGAAGCGCGCGAACGGGAAGACCGACTCCTTGACCGCGACGTGCGCGGGAACACGCTCGGCCGTGAATCCCAGTTCCTTGAGTTTGCGCCCCGCCATCACGAGCGACGCGAGCTTCGCCAATGGAACGCCGATCGTCTTGCTGACGAACGGGATCGTGCGCGAGGCGCGCGGATTGACTTCAAGGATATGAATCTCGCCCTGATGGATCGCGTACTGGACGTTGATCAGACCGACGACGCCGAGTTCCCGCGCGAGCATCCGCGTCTGCTCCATGAGAGCGTCCTGGATTTCGCGCGAAAGCGTTCTCGGCGGCAGGGCGCACGCACTGTCGCCCGAATGGATGCCCGCGTGCTCGACGTGCTCCATGATTCCGCCGATTACGACCGTCTCGCCGTCAGCGATGGCGTCCACGTCGACTTCGATTGCGCCTTCGAGGTAGCGGTCGATGAGGAGAGGATGGCGTTCCGAGGCCTGGAGCGCATGCGCCACGTAGCGGCGCAATCCGGACTCGTCCGCGATAACTTCCATCGCGCGCCCGCCCAGCACGTAGGAGGGACGGATCAGCACCGGGTAGCCGATACTGTTTGCGCCGGCAACCGCTTCGTCGAGTCCGCGCGCGAGGATTCCCTTTGGCTGGCGGAGCCCGAGCTTTTCGACGAGCGTGTTGAATCGCTCGCGATCCTCGGCGCGATCGATCGCGTCGGGCGGCGTTCCGAGGATCGGCACTCCCGCCGCGGCCAGCGGTACGGCGAGCTTGAGGGGGGTCTGTCCGCCGAACTGCACGATCACGCCGAAGGGCTTCTCGCGCTCGACGATCGCCATCACGTCCTCGAACGTGAGCGGCTCGAAGTAGAGGCGATCCGAGATGTCGTAATCGGTCGAGACCGTCTCGGGGTTGCAGTTGACCATGATCGTCTCGAAGCCGGCCTGCTTGAGCGCGAGACTCGCGTGAACGCAGCAGTAGTCGAACTCGATCCCTTGCCCGATGCGGTTGGGGCCGCCACCGAGGATCATTATCTTGCGCCGCTGGTCGGGTTGGGCTTCGTCTTCGGCCTCGTAGGTCGAATAGAGGTACGGGGTGAAGGCTTCGAACTCCGCGCCGCAGGTATCGACGGCCTTGAAGACCGGCTTTACCCCCATCTCGTGGCGGCGCGCGAAGATGGTGGACTCGTCGGCGCCGCGCAACTCCGCGATACGGCGGTCGGAAAAGCCCATCGATTTGAGTTTGCGCATCAGTTCGGGCGTAAGTTCGTCCTGGCGGACGCGCGACTCCGTCTCGACGATTCCCGCGACCGCGTCGATGAACCACGGGTCGATGTGGCTAAGTTCGTGGATTTCCTCGCGCGAGAGCCCGAGCCTGAGCGCGTCGGCGAGGTAATAAATCCGGTGGCTGTTGGGGACTTTGAGCCGGACGCGGATCTCGGCTAGCGCGGCCTCCGAGCTGAGTTCGGCGACTCGGCTTTCCAGTCCGTAGGAGCCGATTTCGAGCGAGCGCAGCGCCTTCTGCAGCGATTCCCTGAACGTGCGCCCGATCGCCATAGCCTCGCCCACCGACTTCATCTGCGGGCCGAGTTCGTCGACTGCGCCGCGGAATTTCTCGAACGTGAAGCGCGGAATCTTGGTCACTACGTAGTCGATTGTCGGCTCGAAGCAGGCCGGCGTTTTTTTCGTGATGTCGTTGGGTATCTCGTCGAGCCGGTAGCCGACCGCAAGACGCGCGGCGATTTTCGCGATCGGAAAGCCGGTAGCCTTGGAGGCGAGCGCCGAGCTTCGCGACACGCGCGGATTCATCTCGATCACGACCATGCGGCCGGTTCGCGGGTCGATCGCGAACTGGATATTGGAGCCACCGGTGTCAACGCCGATCTCGCGGATGATCCTGAGCGCCGCGTCGCGCATCAGCTGATACTCCTTGTCGGTCAGCGTCTGCGCGGGAGCGACCGTGATCGAGTCGCCGGTATGCACGCCCATCGGGTCGAGGTTCTCGATCGAGCAGATGATGACGACGTTGTCGGCCGCGTCGCGCATCACCTCGAGTTCGAATTCCTTCCATCCTTCGACCGACTGCTCGATCAGCACCTCATGGTTGGGCGACATATCGAGGCCCCAGGCGACCTTGGCGCGGAAATCGTCGAGCCCGCGCGCGATGGAGCCGCCCGTACCGCCGAGCGTTCGCGACGGCCTGATGATGAGCGGAAGGCCGAGCCGGCCGAGGATTCGCTCCGCATCTTCCATCGAGTGGGCGATTTCGGAGGTCGGCACTTCGAGCCCGATATCGAGCATCGCCCGCTTGAACAAATCGCGGTCCTCGGCCTTCTTTATCGCATGCAGCTTCGCGCCGATCAGTTCCACGCCGAAGCGTTCCAGCACGCCGGACTCGGCAAGCTCGATAGCGAGATTGAGCGCGGTCTGCCCACCGACCGTCGGCAGCAGCGCGTCGGGCCGCTCCTTTTCGATAATCCGCGTGAGCGACGCGACGGTCATCGGCTCGATATACGTGCGATCGGCCAGTTCGGGATCGGTCATGATAGTGGCAGGGTTGGAATTGACCAGGATGAGCCGGAGCCCCTCCTCGCGAAGCGCCTTCAGCGCCTGCGTGCCGGAGTAGTCGAATTCGCAAGCCTGGCCGATAACGATCGGGCCCGAGCCGATTAGCAGAACGGATTTGATATCTTTTCTGAGGGGCACTTTAAGCGTCCGGAAGTTTCATTTCGTAAATCGTTCGCAATCCCATCTCGACGCGCGCGTTCTTCACGCCGCCGGCTTCTCTTCGGCAAGCACGCGTTCGAGCGCTTCGGCCCCGTATCGAGGGAAGGCCTCGACCATGCGGCGAAAGCGGTTGAACAGGTAGTTCGAATCATGCGGCCCCGGCGAGGCTTCGGGATGGTATTGCACGGAGAAAAACGGCCCGCCGACGCCGCGCAGGCC
>JAJYMR010000202.1 GCA_021786815.1 Deltaproteobacteria bacterium | reverse complement strand
CGTTATCGTCTGCGGCCCGGGCGTTGAGGCGGACGGCGCGGGCGCAATCGCCGCGCTCGCGCGTCGGCTCGGATGGCCTATACTCGGCGATCCGTTGTCGGGGATGCGGTTTGGCGGGCACGACCGCGGACTCGTCGTGGACGCGTACGACGTGATGCTGCGCGAGCCGGAATTCGTTGCGCGCAATCAGCCCGACGCGGTGATTCAGTTCGGCGATCCGCCGGTGTCGAAGGCGCTCGGGCAATTCCTCGCGTATCGGCGCCGGCGTGCTCATCTGATCGTTGCCGAACCCGGGACGTGGCCCGATCCTTTTCATATCACGACCGACGTCGTGCGAAGCGGGACGACTGAGTTCTGCCTCGGGATGGTCGACGCGCTCGGCCAAGCTCCTGCGCCCTTTGAGTGGAGCGATTCGTGGCTCGAAGCTTCACGCGTCGTTCGCGGCGCGCTCAACGAGACGATAGCCGCCGAGAGCGCGATGTTCGAAGGCAAAGTCGTAACCGAACTGCTCGAGCTTCTGCCCGACGGCTCTCTGCTGCAGGTCGGAAACAGCATGCCGGTGCGCGACCTCGACACTTTCGCGGAACATTCGGAGCGCGCGCTCACGATACGATGCAACCGCGGCGCCAATGGCATCGACGGTGTTCTTTCGACTGCGCTCGGCGCCGCGTCGGCACGGCGCGATCTTACGGCGCTTGTGCTCGGCGATCTGAGTTTCCTGCACGACCTCGCCGCGCTTCATATCGCCGCTCGTTATCCGATTCACCTCCTCACGGTCGTTATCAACAACGACGGCGGCGGTATTTTTTCATTTCTGCCGCAGGCGTCGTTGGGCAATGAAGCCTTCGAGACATTTTTCGGCACGCCGCACGGACTGGATTTCGCGCAGGCGGTCGCGCTCGGACGCGCGCGCTACTCGCGGGTCACGTCGTGGGAGCCGTTCAGGAACGCTGTGCGCGCCGCGCTGAGCGGCCCGGGCCTGCACGTCGTTGAAGTGCCCGGCGACCGCGGGCGAAACCTGCAAGCGCATCGCGGCGCGATCGAGGTGGCCCTTGGGCGCCTGCGCGAACATCATGCGGCGCGAGGAAATTCATGATCAGGCGCGTGGCGCTGGGTGCGACGACCATGGAGTTCAGCGACGAGGGTCCGCGCGTCCACGCTCGCGGGGACGAATCGCGCCCGCCGATCGTGCTGCTGCACGGCTTTACCGGCTCGAAGGAAAGCTGGCTCGAACTGCGCGAGGAACTTTCACGTTCGCACCGCGTGGTCAGTATCGACCTGCCCGGCCACGGCGGGACGCAGGCGGGCACGGTGCTCGAGAACCACTCGATGCGAAGCGCCGCCGCGATGGTTACGACCCTGATGGCCGAGCATCTCGGAGCGTCGCGGTTCGCGATGGTGGGATATTCGATGGGCGGCAGGCTCGCGCTCTGGCTCGCGCTCGCGTATCCGTCGCGCGTCGAACGGCTGGTGCTCGAAAGCGCCTCGCCGGGAATCGCCGATGAGTTGGAGCGCGCGCGGCGCAGGCAATCGGACGACGAACTGGCGGCGTTCGCCGAACGCGAGGGAATCGAGGCTTTCGTCAAGCGATGGGAGCGCAATCCGCTGTTCGATTCGCTCGCGCAGCTCGCGCCGGACAAGCGCGACGAACTGAGGCGCGTGCGCCTGCGATGCTCGCCTTCGGGTCTTGCTCGAAGCCTGCGCGCGATGGGCACCGGCGCGCAGCCATGGCTGGGCGACCGTTTGACCGAGCTTGAGGCTCCGACGCTGCTCGTCGCGGGCGCGCTCGACAGCAAGTTCGTCGGGATTGCGCGCGCGATGGCGGCGCGGATTCCGCGCGTGAGCCTCGAGGTTGTCGAAGACGCGGGCCACGCGCCGCATCTGGAACGCCCGGCGGAGTTCAATCGTATCGTTGCGCATTTTATGGACCGCGTGATGGACGCGGATTTTTCGAAATGTCGAACAGAGAAAAACCAATGACAGTACAGTGGCAGAGCGTCCGAAGTTACGAAGACATCAGGTACGAGAAGGCCGAGGGAATCGCGCGCGTCACGATCAATCGCCCGCAGGTGCGCAACGCGTTTCGCCCGCTCACGGTGCGCGAGATGATTGACGCGTTCAACCACGCGCGTGAGGACGGCGAAACGGGCGTCATCGTCCTGACCGGCGAGGGTCCCGATGCGTTTTGCAGCGGCGGCGACCAGCGCGTGCGCGGCGAGCAGGGCTACGTCGGCGCCGACGGAGTGCCGCGCCTCAACGTGCTCGACCTGCAGAAAATAATCCGCAGCATCCCGAAGCCCGTGATCGCAGCGGTCGCCGGTTACGCGATCGGAGGAGGGCACGTCCTGCACGTGGTTTGCGACTTGACGATCGCGGCCGACAACGCGGTCTTCGGGCAGACGGGGCCGCGCGTCGGAAGCTTCGACGGCGGCTTCGGAGCCTTGCAGCTCGCGCGGCTGGTCGGCCAGAAAAAGGCGCGCGAGATCTGGTACCTGTGCCGGCGCTACAGTGCGCGCGAGGCGCTCGAGATGGGACTGGTCAACGCGGTCGTGCCGCTGGCGGAACTCGAGGAAACGACCATTCAATGGTGCCGCGAGATACTCTCGCACAGCCCGATGGCATTAAGGTGCCTCAAATCCGCTTTCAACGCCGAACTGGACGGGATGGCGGGGATTCAGGAACTGGCGGGCAACACCACGCTGCTTTTCTACATGAGCGAGGAAGCGCAGGAAGGACGAAACGCTTTCAACGAAAAGCGCAAGCCTGATTTTTCGAGGTTCAAGCGCCTGCCATGAGCGCGAATCCGGCGGTGACGACGAGCGGTCCGGGCGCGGTCTCGTCGTGGATGATGGCGACGCGTCCTCGCACGCTTACGGCCGGCGTTGTGCCGGTCGTGGTCGGCTCGGCGCTGGCGTATCGGGCGGGATCCTTCAGGCTGCCGGTCGCGATAGCCACTCTGGCCGCGGCGATACTCATTCAGATCGGAACCAATCTCGCGAATGACTATTACGATTTCGTCGGCGGAGCGGATACGGAGGCGCGTCTCGGGCCCGTGCGCG
>JAJYMR010000355.1 GCA_021786815.1 Deltaproteobacteria bacterium | reverse complement strand
CGCGAAGATGCGCTCGGGTTCGCGAAAAGAGTCGCGATGGGCCTGGTAATATTGCTCGACCTGCTTGTCGGTCGGCGATATTCCGGCCATGAAGTTCTGGTAGGGAACTTCGATATAGGCGACCGAGACGGTTTCGTTCTGGAGATTGAAGACCTGGCGCGCCTCGGACTCGCTCACCGGGACCGCCTGCATGACCATATGCCTGAGTGCGTCCTGCACCATCTGCGCCCGCATCGCGGACTCGAACTCGTTGGGCAGCATGTTCAGGTTCTGGCGCAGGACCGCCTGATACTCGCGGAAATCGAAATGGCCATCGACCTGGAAGGCGGGCTCGGAAGCGATCTTCTGCTCGAGTTGGGTTTTGCTGATCTGGATGCCGATGTGGAGGGCCTCTTCTTTGAGCAGGTGGTTGTTGATGATCCGGTCGAGCGCCTCTTCGCGCAGGTTGATCCTCTTGAGCACGGCGGCGGCGTTCGCGCCGTAAAGGTTCTGCAGGCTTTGCTGGATCCGGCCGGCTTCGCGGTCGACTTCATCGGGCAGAATCCTGTGCCCGTTGACACTCGCTATCGGATGTACGGTGGAGAAGAACCCGGTACCGACGCCCCAGAACATGAAGACGCCGATGATGAGGATCAGGACAATCCGGGTCGTCCAGGAATAGGCGTATCGCCGCATCAGGTCGAGCATGGCGTTTCAATCATACTTGAGGGACTTTTCGCCCCGCAATTGGGGCCTGCTTGCTTGCTCCAACGATCGTCTGTTAGCTTCTCCAAAGGGCGCGAAAGCATCGCTTAAACCGTGAATTTTGGGTGTCGGAACCCGCTCGGCGGCATCATGTGTGACGAACAGCGACGCTTTTCCGGCATATTCGGTTCGCTAATTTCCGTGCCTGCGGCGTTCAGGCAAAAGGCGGAGACCCCGTGGTACTGAATTCTCTTTTCGGTTGGTTCTCGAGCGACCTTGCGATTGATCTCGGCACTGCCAACACCCTCATCTACGTCAAGGGCGAAGGAATCGTCTGCAACGAACCTTCGGTGGTCGCGGTGCAGAAGGATTCGCGCGGCTCGCGCCGGGTGCTCGCGATCGGCGCCGAGGCCAAGAAAATGCTCGGACGAACGCCTGGCTCGATAGTAGCCATCAGGCCGCTGAAGGACGGCGTGATCGCGGACTTCGAGATCACCGAGCAGATGCTCAGCTACTTCATACGCAAGATTCACAGCGGCCGGACTCTGGTCCGCCCGCGTCCACGTATCGTGATTTGCGTGCCGTTCGGAATCACCGCGGTCGAGAAGCGCGCAGTGCGCGAGTCGGCCGAGTCGGCGGGCGCGCGCGAGGTCTATCTTATCGAAGAACCGATGGCGGCGGCCATCGGCGCCGGGCTTCCGATAACCGAGCCGGTCGGCAACATGATCGTCGACATCGGCGGCGGGACCACCGAGGTCGCGGTCATATCGCTGGCGGGCGTGGTGTTCTCGCGCTCTGTCAGGGTGGCCGGCGACAAGATGGACGAGGCGATCATCCAGCACATCAAGCGCAAGTACAATCTGCTCATCGGCGAGCGCACCGCGGAACTCATCAAAATAACCATCGGTTCCGCGTACCCCGGCAACGAAATCCAGACGATGGAGATAAAGGGGCGCGACCTCGTCGCCGGAACGCCCAAGATTATCGAAATCACCGACGAGGAAATTCGCGAAGCCCTGATGGAGCCGGTCAGGCAGGTGGTGGAATCAGTCCGTATCGCTCTCGAACGCACTCCGCCGGAACTTGCCTCCGATATCGTTGACAAGGGTATCGTGCTGGCCGGCGGCGGCGCGCTGCTGCGCAATCTCGACGTGCTGCTGCGCGAGGAAACCGGGCTGCCGGTGATGCTGGCCGACGATCCTCTGACGGCGGTGGTGATGGGTGCCGGAAAGGCATTGGACGAGCTCTCGCTTCTGCGCGACGTTACGGTCGAGTAGGCCGCTTAAGCGGGTCAGGCCCGGGCGAGCGCCGGGGGCTCAGGTCGCTCTAAAGTGAAGCGAACCCTTCTGTGGCGTTACCGCGTGGTAATTACCTGCGGAGCGCTAATGTTCATTTCGCTGCACATGCTCTCGACCGGACTTGGCCCGGGCGCGGTTGCGTCGTGGCCGGGCAGGATGCTGTTGGAAGCCTTGCGTCCTTTCCAGGTAGCCACCACCGGTCTCGCGGAAAGCGGAACGTCGCTGGTTCACGACTACCTGGACCTCGTGAATGTCCGCAAGGAGAATAGCAAACTCAAGCTCGAACTGGCCCAGGTCCGCACCGAGCAGACCCGCCTGGCGGAACTCGAGGCCGAGAATCGCCGGCTTTCGGAGCTGCTCGAACTCAGGCAGGCGCTCGGAGTTTCGGCCGTGGGCGCCAACGTGATCGGAAGCGACGCGAGCGGGTTCTCGCGCACGCTCCTCCTGGGCCAGGGAACCGACGGCGGCGTCGAATCCGGGATGGCGGTGATATCGGCCGAGGGGGTGGTCGGCAAGATAATCGCCGCAAGCGCGCACGCCTCACGCGTGTTGCTGATCGACGACCACAACTCCGCGCTCGACACGTTCGACCAAAGAAGCCGCGCGCGCGGGATTGTGGCCGGCGTGCTTGACGGCGGGCTCGTCATGAAGTACGTCGGCCGCACCGACGACGTCAAACCGGGAGACACGGTGGTTACTTCGGGTCTGGACGGAATCTTTCCGCGCGGATTGCTGGTGGGCACCGTCAAGAAGGTCGGACGCGACGCGCCCGGCCTGTTCCTCGACGTCTCGGTCGCGCCGGCGGTCAACTTCCGCAGGCTGGAGCAGGTGCTGGTGATCACGCAGACGCCGCCCAAACTCACAAGCGGCAAAAAGCCCAAGAGTTAAGCCCGGTGCGACTGCTGCTTCTGTTCGGTGTCGCCCTGCTCGCATGCCTTGCGATCCAGACGACGGCTCCGCTCTGGTCGCCGGTACGGGCGCTGGTGCCGAACCTGGTGGTGATTCTCGTCGTTGACCTTGGGCTTCGCCATCACGGCGCGCTGCCGGCCTCGATCGCCTTTGGGATGGGCTATGCCACCGACGCGTTGTCGGGCACCCATGCCGGGCTCGACGCGTTGTTCATGACGCTCGTTTACTTGCTCACCTACGAGGTTTCAGGGCGTCTTATGATGACCAACGCGATAGTAGGCGCGGTAGCGGTGTTTGTTGGCTCGATGATAACCGGCGCGGCGCAAATCGGAGTGGGGTTCACAAGGGGAACCCCGAGCGGATTCGCTGAGTTGATGCCGATGCTGCTGGTGCAGGCCGCCATAAGCGCCGCGCTCGCGCCGGCCATTTTTTCGGCTCTCGCGCGCATAAAACGCGCGCTTGGATTGCGTGCGATAGCCGAGCGTGAATAGATAAATAAGATAGGTAGCAGTTCTTCCGGGAATCCTTCCGGTGGCGAAGTTTCGCCCCAAGAAAAAGCGCCGTACAGTTCCGAGGCTTGAACCTCGAATCGCGCTCATTTCGGCACTGATGATGACCGTGATGTCGGTGGTCGGCGCCCGTCTCTACTATCTACAGGTCATCAAGACCTCGGAATACGCGCAACTCGCCGACCGTAACCGTATCCGCATCCGCCATCTGCCCGCGCCGCGGGGATTGGTCTTCGACCGCCGGCATCGCCCGCTCGTCAACACTCGCCCGTCGTTCGACGCGGTCGTGGTTCCCGAGGATTCGGATAATCTTTCACAGACCATCGAGAGGCTTCAGGATCTCCTCGGCGACGACGACATCGCCGACAAGGTGGTTGAGGCCGAGCAGAACGGCAGAGCGCCCTACGACCCGATCACCGTCGATGAAAATCTCGACTGGCAGCAGGTGGTCGCGCTCGAAACCCATCAGCTCGATCTGCCCGGCGTAAGCCTGCAGATAATGCCCGCCCGGCACTACCTCTACGGCGACCTGGCCGCGCATCTGCTCGGCTACGTGGGCGAGGTCTCGCGCAACGACCTTCTGCACCTGGCCAACTACCGGATGGGCGACGAAATCGGCAAGTTCGGCCTTGAGCGCGGATGGGAGCCGTACCTGCGCGGCGTTGCGGGCGGCGAGGAAATCGAAGTCGACGCGGTCGGGCGCAAGCTCAGGGTGCTCAAGGAGATTCCCGACCACCAGGGCGAAAGCGTCGTCCTGACAATCGACCTCGACGTTCAGCAGGCCGCCGAGCAGGCGATGGAGGGAAAGAACGGCGCGCTGGTCGCGATTGATCCCAACACCGGCTATATCCTCGCGATGGTCAGTCATCCCGCCTTCGACCCGAACATCTTCGTCGGCGGCATCACCCCGGCCAACTGGCGCAAGCTGATAACCGACCCTGAGCATCCGCTTGAAGACCGCGTCATTCAGGGCATCTATCCGCCCGGTTCGACCTTCAAGCTGGTGGACTCCGTCGCCGGGATGGAAGAGCGAACGCTCACGCCCGAAACGACTTACAACTGCCCGGGCGGGATGTGGTACGGCGGGCGCGAATACCATTGCTGGCGCAGGGGCGGTCACGGCACGATCGCGCTCCATCGCGCGATCGTCTCGTCGTGCGACGTGTATTTTTACAACGTCGGCCTGCATCTCGGCATCGACCGGCTCGCGCACTGGGCGCATCTGCTCGGGCTTGGCCGCAAGACCGGCATCGAGCTGCACGGCGAGAGCCCGGGCATAATGCCGTCGTCGGCGTGGAAAGAGCGCATGTATCATCAGCCGTGGTATCCCGCCGAGACGCTCTCGGTCGCAATCGGACAGGGCTACGTTGCGGCTACGCCGCTCCAAATGGCGGAAGTTGTCTCGGAAATCGCCAACGGTGGCGTCCGTTACAAGCCGCAATTCGTCCACTATGTCGAAGGGCTCGACGGCCACGTCATCAAGTCCTATCCTCCGGTGGTCGAAGCGCGGCTGAATATCGACCCCAAGTACCTCGAAACCATCCGCGACGCGATGGCGGGCGTGGTCAACAGCCCCTGGGGCACCGCGCATCGCGTCCGGCTGCCGAACGTCACCGTGTGCGCCAAAACCGGCACCGCGCAGGTGATTGGCGCGGGCAAAGCCGGCGTGCGCGCCGGCGAGCCGGAGGGCGAAATCCCGGTCAAGTACCGCGACCACGGATGGCTCGTCGCGTTCGCGCCCGAGGACCATCCGCAAATCGCCGTTGCGTGCGTAATCGAGCACGGCGGACACGGTGGAAGCTCGGCGGGGCCGATCGTCCATGACGTGCTGGAGAAATTCTTCGAACTCTATCCGCCCAACGCCGCGCAGCAACTGACCGGAAACTCCGGCGCGGCTCCCGCGATGGCGGCGCGTTAGACGGGTGCGATTGCGATGCCGCTAATCGATCGGCGTGTGCTGAAGCACTTCGACTGGACCCTGTTCGTCATCGTGCTGATGCTTGAAGGGCTGGGCCTGGTCACGGTACTGAGCGCTTCCTACGTCGCTTCGGCCAACCGGCTCGATCCGCTTTTCGTCCGCCAGCTCGTCTGGATCGGAGTCGGAACGCTGCTGATGCTCGGGGCGCTGTGGTTCGACTATCGCGCGCTCGTCACCTACTCGTACCCTTTGTACGCGATTGTCCTGCTGCTGCTGATCGCGGTTGAGGTGATCGGCCATTCGACCGGCGGGTCGCGGCGATGGATAAATCTGCGGCTGTTCAAGCTCGAGCCGTCGGAACTGGCGAAGATAGCGATCGTATTCGTGATGGTTCGCTACTTCAGGCTGGAGCCGCCGCCGGGCGGATGGGGCTTTCGCCATCTCATCATCCCGTGCATCCTGCTTGGTGTGCCCGCGGCGCTGGTGCTCAAGCAGCCGGACCTCGGCACCGGGGTGGTCCTGGTGCTCATAACCGCGACCCTGCTGGTCGCGAGCGGGCTCAACTGGCGCGTGATGGCGGGTCTGGCGCTCGCGGGGATGCTCGCGGCGCCGCTGAGCTGGCATTATCTGAAGCCCTATCAGCGGGCCCGGCTGGAAAGCTTTATCGATCCCCAGGCGGACCCGCTCGGTTCCGGCTATCACATAATCCAATCCGAGATCGCAATCGGAGGGGGCGGTAGCTGGGGCAAGGGCTACATGAAGGGGACCCAGGCGCGGCTCAACTTCCTTCCCGAGGAGACGACCGACTTCATTTTCGCGGTCTATGCGGAAGAATTTGGCTTGGCGGGCTCTCTGCTGCTGCTAGGGCTTTACGCCAGCCTGATCGGGCGCGGCCTCTGGATCGCTCGCCACGCCCGCGACCGTTTCGGCTCGCTCCTGGCGATCGGAATTACCGGGATGATCTTCTGGCAGGTGGCGATCAACATGATGATGACGACCGGGATGCTGCCGGTCGTGGGAATCCCTTTGCCGCTGGTCAGCTACGGCGGCTCGTCGCTGTTCACCACGATGGCCGGGATGGGAATCCTGATGAGCGTCAACGCACGCCGGCACACGTTCTGAGAGCCGCTCGGCCGCCGTTAAGACCCGCGGCGCGTCCTGTTATATTCTTTCGCGGGCGCGGACGCCGCGATAGGGCGGCGTCGGCCGCGCATTCCGCAAGTGTGAGGGAGTCCCTGCCATGGCGCGAGCAAACAAATTCACCGAGCCCATCGACCGCGAGATTTTCGAAATCCATCGCCGCTATCTTGAAGTGATGGAGGACCAGCGGCTCGGCACCATAAGCGTCGAGACCAAGGAGCATTACCTCCGCGTGCTCAGATCGCTGACCGAGAAACTAGCCTTGCCCAGCAAGCCGCTGTCCGAGATCCTCGGCGAGATCATGACCGAAGCGGCGCCCATCCTGTTCCAGGCGATGCAGCGCTAGCCGGCGGTATCGGGGCTGCCCACTCGCAGCCCCGCGCCGCAACGCCTTCGTCACCTTCGCACGCAGTGGGTCGCGGCGAAGAATGCGCGTCACCCTTCGACCGCGTAGGCGGCCTCGTTGTGCTGGCTTAGATCGAGTCCGAGCACCTCGTCGTCCTGCGTCACCCTGACTCCGACCACCGCGTCGGTCACCTTGAGCAGGATGGAACTCCCGATGAAGGAGAACGCAATCGTCACGACGACGCCAATCGCTTGAATGAGCAACTGCCTCGGATTGCCGTAGAACAGGCCGTTCGCCCCGGCCGCGTTGACCGCGACGCTTGCGAAGAGCCCGGTTGCCAGAGCGCCGAATATCCCGCCAACCATGTGAACGCCGACCACGTCAAGCGCGTCGTCGTAGCCAAACCGCGGCTTCATCCTGACCGCCATGAAGCAAATCACTCCCGCCGCAAGCCCGATAATTATCGACGGCACCGGCGCGACGAACCCCGACGCGGGCGTGATCGCGACCAGTCCCGCGACCGCGCCGCTCGCCGCTCCGAGCACGGTCGGCTTTCCGGTAAGCATCCACTCCGCGAAGAGCCATCCCAGCGCCGCCGCCGACGCGCCCAGATGAGTCGCCACGAAGGCCGACACCGCAAGGCCGTTGGCCGCAAGCGCGCTTCCTGCGTTGAATCCGAACCATCCGACCCACAGCAGGCCCGCTCCGGTTACGCTGTAGACCAGGTTATGCGGCATCATCGGCTCGCGCGGATACCCGGTTCGCCGCCCGAGTATCAGCGCTCCGGCGAGCGCGGCCGCTCCCGACGAGATATGCACCACCGTGCCGCCCGCGAAGTCCAGCGCCCCGAGCGCGTGCAGCCATCCGTCCGCACCCCATACCCAATGCGCAAGCGGGTCGTAGATCAGCGTGGTCCATAGAAGGCTGAAAACCAGAAAGCCGCTAAACGACATCCGCTCCGCGATCGCGCCGGTAATCAGAGCCGGCGTGATAATCGCGAACATGCACTGATAGATCATGTAGGCCTGATGCGGAACGGTGGCCGAGTACGCCGGATAGGGCACGCTCGCGCTGACCCCGGAAAGACCCATCCATTGCAGCGAACCGATCAAGGCCGAGTAAGGCGAAAAAGCCAGGCTGTAACCGAAAAACACCCATTGAATCGAAATCACAGCCGCAAGAATGAAGCTCTGCATCAGGACGGAAAGCACGTTCTTGCGCCGTACCAACCCGCCGTAAAAGAGCGCGAGCCCCGGAATCGTCATCATCAGGACCAGCGCCGCCGAAGTCAGCAGCCATGCGACGTCGGCGCCGTTGACCTGCGGCTGGGCCTCGGCCGCGAAGGCCTGCGTGGCCGAAAGGAGCGCGATTGCGGCCAGTACACCGGCCAAGCCTATACGTCGCGAGCTGAACGCTCTTCCGTTCATTCCGAACCTACCTCCAGAAAGACTCGAGGGTGATTCTGATGCCTGCGCCTACGGCAATTGCCGCCTTTTTGACAGGCATCTGCCTTAAGACCGGGCACAAACCCGAACTTTAGTAGGAGCAAATCTAGTTCGTTAGTACTAGAGCAAGAACCACGCCCCGCTTGTCCGGCAGGGGATGTGCACAAAGCGAAAAAAGGGCGGACCTGGTTTGGGTCCGCCCCGTAATGCCGGGTCGGCTCGAACTTACCCCTTGGGAAGTCCGAGAATCCGCTCGCCGATCATATTCCGCTGGACCGACGATGTGCCGCCCGCAATCGTCATCGATTCCGAGGCCAGGATGCGCCTGAGCCAGTCGCCGTCGGGTGCAAGCGGCGAGCGGCGCTCCAACAGCGCGTAGCCTCCGAGCAGCCGGGCCGAGTACTTGGTCATCCGTTGCGAAAGCTCTGTGGAGATCAGCTTCGAGATTGAGGCTTCCGCGCCGGGCAACTGGCCCTTGAGCCGCCGCGTCAGGCTGCGCAGGCCGTTGTATTTCTTGGCCGCGACCTCGCACGCGAACTGCGCGATCTGCTGGCGAACGACGGGATCTTCGCAGGCGGGGCGTCCGTTCAGCGTCTGCGTCTTCGCGAGTTCCACCAACTGCTGGAGAATCGTTTCGGTTCCGCCGAGCGTCTCGCCGATACCGAACCGCTCGTGCATCAGGGTCGAAACCAGCACCTGCCATCCCATGTTTACCGGGCCGAGCAGGTTTTCCTTGGGCACGCGGACGTCCTCGAAGAAGATCTCGTTGAACTCGGCGTCGCCGCTGATCTGTTTGAGCGGACGCACCTTGACGCCGGGCGCTTTCATATCGACCAGAAGGCAGCTCATGCCCTTGTGCTTCGGAGCCTCGGTATCGGTGCGGACGAAAAGCTGGCAGAAGTGGGCGCGATGGGCGATGGTGGTCCAGACTTTCTGGCCGTTGACGACGAAGGTGTCGCCGTCGAGCGTGGCGCGGGTTTGAAGCGCGGCCAGGTCGGAGCCGGCGCCCGGTTCCGACATGCCTTCGCACCAGATCTCATCGCCCGCGATAATCGGCTGCAGAAAGCGCTTCTTCTGCTCGTCCGTGCCCCATTGCATCAGCGCCGGGCCGGTCATGATCACGCCGAGCACGTTGCATCCGAGCGGAAGCCCGAGCCTGCCGAGTTCCTGCTGGAAGATGACCTGCTCGACGAACGTGGCGGCGCGGCCGCCGTATTCCTTCGGCCACGTGATTCCCATCCAGCCGGCTTCGTAGAGTTTCTTGTGCCAGGCCTTAAGGCGCTGCCATAGCAGTTCGTCGTCGGCCTTTTCCTTTTCATGCTCGGTCAGCGGCGGAGGCTGGTTGGCTTCCATCCATTTCCTGACCTCGGCTCTATATGCTTCCTGTTCGGGACTGTAGTTAAAATCCATCTGCTCCGAAGGCTCCCGCGGGTTTAGTCGGAAAAGAGGCGATCAAGCGTTCATTAGCTAGCGCCCCAAGGGGCTTGCAGGCAAGCGCCACGCAGGCGGTTTCTTCATGCCTTTTCCGCAAGCGCCGCCTCAACCCTGGCCACCTCCCGCATCACGCGGACCTGGTTCTGCGCCATGAAGCGCGAAAGCGCCGCGTTTCGCTCCTCGCCGTTGAGATTGCGCACCCGCTCGGCGAGTTCCGCCGCCTGCTCGGCCATCGCCGTCTCGAGCGGCCTGAAATGCTTCCATACGAGCGGCGCAAGGCGCCCGGGCTCGCGCGCGACCGCGTCCTGGATACCCTTCATGCGCCACCACGGCGATTCGCGCGAAGGGCGATTGCCGCCAACGGCGAGCCCAGGCGGCATCGCCGCGCCCGGATAAAGCGGAAAATAGATTCCCGTGCATGGCGCGCCGAGACACGCCCACATCACGACCGGCGCGCCACTTTGCGGGTCGGGAAGCTCGGCGACCATGCTCGCGGTCGTCCCCTGCACGTTATGCATGCAGAGCGAGAAGCTTTTGGGACTACCCACCGGCGCCGTGATTACCGGCATCTCGCCCGCCTCGTAATGGTCGCGCAGCATCGCGAACATCTCGCGCAGCCTGCGCGGGCCGCGCCGCGCGAGCAATTCGCCGCTGCGCTCAAGGCGCGCGCACGCGAAAAGCGGGTCGCTCGCTTCGCTCGAATACACGGCCGCGAAATCGAACGGTTCGCCGCCATCCCACCATCCACGCTCGCGCGCGTGTTCCTTGACGTCGGGCGAGGCGAGATCGTAGCCGGTTCCGAGCGTCAGGCGATTGGAAATGCAAGCTCGCTCCTTGACGCGACGCGCGACCCACTGCCGGCACGAGCTTTCGAGCACATAGGCTTCCGCATGGTCCGCGACGATGAAGCCGCCCGAGTAGCGAAAGTCGAAATCGTGCGCGCCCGAGCCGCCCTGGCCGTAGCGCTCGAGCATCGCTCCTATCGTTTGCGTCGCCTCGCGCGCGGTGCGTCCGCGTTCAAGCCCAAGCCGCACCAGGTCCATCCCGAGCAGCCCGACGGGCGGAAGCTCCTCGCGCGTGAGCACGGCCTCGTTTCCGATCGCGACGCCGTATTCGTTGACTCCGTGCTCGAAGCCCCAGAGCCAGCACGGGCGCGAGCCGACCAGCGCCGCGGTCTCGGCCGCCTGCGGAATTTCCAGGTACTGGCAGTGGACCGTGGAGCCCTCGCGATGGCGTCGGCGCGGCGCGTGGAACAGCGGCTGGCATTCCAGCGGCGGGCGGTCGCTGTTCTTGGCGAGCATCGTTGCGCCGCCAAGCGTATGCGGCGCGAGCACGACCGCCGTGTCGCATCCGAGCAGCGTCTTCACCTGCGCGGTTGAACGTGTCATCTTTTGCGCGGCATCTTAGCAGATATTCCACCCGTCCAGAGCAGTCGTTTCCGATGGAGCGTCAGAGCCGTTTTTCCTACCAGTGCAACCAGTGCGGCCTTTGCTGTCATCAGAAGGTGATCACGCTCTCGCCCTACGACGTTCTCAGGATCGCGCGCTCCCGTTCAATAGCCACCTCCGAGGCCGTGCGCCGTTTCACCTCGCGGCGCGGCTCGCTGCTTCGTTTCGAGGCCGACGGCGGATGCTCCGCGCTTCGGGAGAACCGATGCTCAGTGCACGAGGGGCGGCCGCTTGCGTGCCGGCTCTATCCGCTCGGAGTGGAACGCACCGAAGCGGGAGAACGCTTGATTCAACTCGACGCGGAGCCGCTCTCGCGCGGGACGTATGGTGTCGACGGAACCGCCGGCGAGTTCATCGACGCGCAGGGTGTGCAGCCGTATTTCCGGGCGCTCGAGCGCTATCGCACGCTCGTCCCTGAGATGCGCGCTCGGGTGGACGCGATGGTGGATTTCGAGCGGGTCGAACCGCGCGACTTCTGGCGCCGCGCGGTGATCGAGGCGCTGCTCGAATCCAACTTCGACCCGAACCCTCTAATCGAGGCGATTTTCGATCCGGACGGCCTCGGATGCGCGCGAGAGACTGAGGATGAGACGATACGCGCGCACGTGGAGAAGCTTGGCGAGATGGCGGCGCGTGAGGACGACGCGGAGCGCCTCGCATCGGCCGCCGTCGCGCTCGCGATAAGCCTTGGCTATGCGCCCGGCGAAGCGATCGCCGGCGACCGCAGTGCCGCGCGAAGCCTCTGAACGGGGCATAGATTCTTATCTCGCTGATAGCATCGGGCAGTCAGGGGCGACTGTTTCCACTTTTTGCTAGTCTTGCCTCGCTTAACACCTAGAGATATCAAACTTCAAGATTGGGAAGGCGACGGGGCCCGGGACGAATGTCAGGGGAGGGGGTCCGTGTCCGGCCCGAAAAACAAGAGGAGAAGAGAGGAAGGACTTATGGATGTCTTTTCGGTTCGGCAGAAACCCTCGATTCGCTGGCTTCGGGTCCTGGCGGGCACGATGCTGGCTGGCGCCGCCGCGCTCACGCTCGGAGTCGTGGGATGCGGCAGCAGTGGTGGAGGCGGCAGCAGCATAGGCAGTTCGGGAAGCATAACCACCGGGATCAGCGACCCCGCGCAGGAGTGCAATTCGAAGTTCGGCGGCACGTACGACGCCGTCTACGTGACGGTCGAGGACGTAGAGGCTCATATAGGCTCAGGCTCCAGTCAGACCGGATGGGTTGACCTTACACCTGATTTGAAAAGCAACCCGGTGCAGGTTGACCTCCTCGAAAGCCCGACGACTCCGGAGTGCTTCCTGGCGACTCTCGGCGTGACCAGTGGGCTCAAGGCCGGCAACTATCAGCAGATCCGCATCTTCATGGCGGATAATGGCAGCAACGTAACGTTGGCCAACGGTCAAACAAACAGTTGCGGCGGCACGACGTGGAACTGCGTCGTCGTCGGCGGTACGCCCGAACCACTGGACATGCCGAGCAACGCGCAGACTGGACTCAAGATTCCGCCCGGACAGGTCGGCGGCGGTAATGGCCTTTCGATTGCCCAAGGTCAGGGCCTCGATCTGGATATCGACGTGAACGCCTGCCAGTCAGTGGTTCAGGCAGGCCACAGCGGCAAGTATCTGTTCAAGCCGACGCTGCGCGCGGACGAAGTCGGCACCAATCCGCTTATCTCTGGCATAGTTTACGAAGCGAGCCTCTCGAGTAGCTCCGTGGCGACGCCTAACGGCTCACCCACTCCGGTTGGAGGAGCGAAAGTGTGGCTCGAACGCCAACTGCCCGCCAACTCTGTGGCGGTTGGAACTCCTGCAGCGTCGTCCACGTCGGAAGCCGTCGAGAACCTGCTCGAGACCACCATGACGACCACCACGGCTGCGGCCACTTCGACTAATCCTGCAGGCAGCTTCGAGTTCTGTCCGGTCGGCCCGGGGACGTACGACATCGTCATTTCCGCGGCAACGATGCCAAGCACGACCGCTTCATCTCTCGCGACGATCACGACCGGTGTCACCGTCACGAGCTCCGGCGGTCCGAACGACCTGATGGTTCCGCTGGTCCCAGGCCTCGTCGGAAACAGCACCGCAGCGGCGGCAACGATCAGCGGTACGTTCACAACGCAGAGCCCTTCAGACACTGCGACTGCCACCGGCGACAACATACAGTACGCCGCAACCCAGGCGTTCAATGGAACCTCAGGCCAGGTTTGGGCGTTCGTTCCGGAGTTTGCCAATAGCACAAACACGGGAGGAACCGAACCGCCGACCGTCACGACCGGTGGAACCTCCGGTAATTGCACCGCAGGCACCTGCTCGGCCGGCTACACTCTCTACGTTCCGCCCGGAAACCCGGTAATCGGCGCTGCTTCAACGAGCGGAGCCGGCTACGCGGCGCCATCGCCAGCGCCGACACCCGGCGTGTACAGCGTATGGGCCTCGGCCAGCACAACTAACAGCAGCAGCAACCCAGGCACGGCGGATTGCACGCCGTCTGAGCTGATCACCGATGCGTTGACGCTGACCGGGACGCCGCCATTGGTGAACAACAACGGCGACCTGACGTTCGAAAGCTGCAACTACTAATCGGCGGCCACTCAGGATCGGCCAAGCGAGGAGCGTCCGCAAGGACGCTCCTCTTTTTTCACAGGCGCCGAACCGTCGGCTCGGCGCCGTGGCTCATTCTCGCGGCGACACGAAGACGCGGTCGAGCGGCTATAAAAAATCTGGAACCCAGGAAGCTGGCGGGACGAAAAAGCCCTCGCTCCAGACCGCTTGTTACGGGGGGTATGAGATTGCGATCCGGAGCGAGGGCCGGCGAAGGAAGCGTCCGAAGCCCTACGACTGCTTGAGCTTCTTCACTTCCTGCACCATCTCGGGCACCGCCTTGAACAGGTCGGCGACAAGCCCGTAGTCTGCGACGCTGAAGATCGGCGCTTCTTCATCCTTGTTGATCGCGGCGATCACCTTGGAATCCTTCATGCCCGCCAGATGCTGAATCGCGCCGGAGATTCCGACCGCAACGTAAAGCTCGGGCGCGACCACTTTACCAGTCTGCCCGACCTGCAGGTCGTTGGGAACAAATCCCGCATCGACCGCCGCGCGGCTCGCACCCATCGCGGCGCCCATTTCGTCAACCAGCGGCTCGAGCACTGTCTTGAAGTTGTCACCCGATTTGAGTCCGCGGCCGCCCGAGACGACTATCCGCGCCTCGATGAGCTGCGGCCGGTCGCTCTTGGTCTGGTTGAACGCGACGAATTGCATCCGGGCCGAAGCGCCATCGATCTCCGCATTCACCTTCTCGACGGGAGCGGGCGAATCGGCGGGCTTTGCTGCGTCGAAGGCGGTTGCGCGAACGGTAACCACCTTGACCGGCCCGTCCATTTCGATCGTGGCGAGCGCATTGCCCGCGTACATCGGACGGATGAGCGTGCCGTCTTCGTTGATCGCGACAATCTCCGACGCCATCGGAGCGCCAAGCCGCGCGGCGAGCCGCGGCATCAGATCCTTTCCCATCGCGGTCGCGGTCGCGAGCACGTATTCGGCGCCGCTCGACTTCACGAGCGCCGCAAGCGCCTGCGCGTGAGCGTCGGCGAGGTAGTTCTTGAGCGCGGGATGGGCCAGCGCGACCACCTTGGCGCATCCGTACTTGGCCAGTTCGCTCGCAAGCGAGTCGGGATTGTCGCTCGCGACGACCGCGACCGCCTTGCCGCCACGCTTTTGCGCAAGCTCCTGCCCGGCAAGTATCGCCGTCAGGCTGCTCTTGGGAAATTTGCCTTGTTGATGTTCGGCAAAAACCAGAACGTCACCCATCGTGATTCACTCCATCGCCGCGATGCGGCCGAAATCCGGTTCCGCTCGCGCGACTTGTTCGCATATTCGAGCCGCGAGGCCACGCGGCCTCAGATAACCTTCGCCTCGTTGTGCAGCACCTGCACCAGTTCCTCGACGGACGCAACCTTGCGCCCGGCCTGACGCTTGGGCGGAGGATCGAGCTTTTTTATCTTGAGCTTGGGAGTCAGATCGACGCCGAGGCTCTCGGCGGGGATCTCCTTGAGCTCCTTTTTGCGCGCCTTCATGATTCCCGGCAGCGAAGCGTAGCGCGGCTCGTTCAGGCGAAGGTCGGTCGTGACGATCGCGGGCAGGTCGAAGCCGATAGTCTCAAGGCCGCCGTCGACTTCGCGCACCACGGTGCACTTGCGGTCCTGGAACTCGACCTTCGAGGCGAACGTCGCCTGCGGCCATCCGAGCATCTCGGCCAGCATCTGACCGACCTGGTTGGAATCATCGTCGATCGCCTGTTTGCCAAGGATGATGATGTCGGGCTTCTGGTCTTCGGCAAGCTTGGCGAGCAGGCGGGCGATCGCGAGCGTGTCGAGCGCGGCGTCAGTGCGCACAAGGAGCGCCCGGTCGGCGCCCATCGCAAGTCCGGTGCGAAGCTGCTCCTGCCAGCTTTGCTGGCCGACCGCGGCCAGCACGACTTCGCCGGAGCCCTGCTTCTCCTTGATTCGAAGCGCCTCCTCGATCGCGATTTCGTCGAACGGGTTGATCACCCACTTGACGTTATCGGTCGCTATCCCCGAGCCGTCGGGCAGCACGCGGATCGTGGTGGCCGGGTCGGGAACTCTTTTAACGGGAACCAGAATTTTCACGACAGTCACTCTCCAGGCATCTCAACTCAGCGATGCCATCGTTCGAAAACCGGCGCAATGATTCGGGAAGAAGAACTCGCAAGCCGCGGTAAAGGTAACAGCGGCTCTAATGTCAGTCAAATCGCTGTTGCGACTCGCCTAATGCGCTCCGACCCGGCTATTGATTGTAACCCAGCCGCTGGCTGAGTTCACGCCCGGCCTCCATCACGAGCGGAGCCAGTTCCGTGGCGATTCGCTCCTCGGGCAACCGATACGCGGGACCCACCACCGCAAGCGAGCCGACCACTGTGCGCGTGTAATCGCGAATCGGCACGGCCACCGACGCGACCTCGTCGAGATATTCGCCGATATCGGTCGCGTAGCCCTTTTGCGCGATCGATTCCAACTGCGCAAGCAGCGCGGAGCGCTCGACGATGGTCCGCTCGGTGAAGCGCGGCAACGTCTCGGCCAGCGACGAGCGCATCTGTTCGTCGGTATCGAAGGCGAGATGAATCTTGCCGGTCGCCGTGCAATGCAGCGGCAGCGCAAGTCCCACCGGCGACGTGACACGCACCGCGCGCTCCTCGGGATCGACCGCCTCGATCGGAATGGCGCCGTCACGGCGATGGACCGCGACGAAGGCGCTTTCGCGGCATCGATGCGACAGGTCGTTCAGGATCGGGCGCGCCTGGCGCACCAGTCCCATCTGCTCAATATAGCGGCGGCCGAGATGGAGGCACTTGATGCCCAGGCGGTAATTTTCGGTCGCCTTGTTCTGCTCGATATAGCCGCGCGCCTCGAGCGTCGCGAGCAATCGGAAGACGTTGTTCTTGTGCAGCTTGAGACGCTTGGAAAGTTCGGTTACGCCGAGTTCGTCGACGTCGCCAAAGTACTGTTCGAGCACGTCCAGCGCGTGCGCGACCGACTGAATAACGTAGTTCGCTTTTTCCCGCCTTACGACCATTCGCGACCCGATGCTTTCCTCTCTTCGCGATTCCATGATCGCGCTTTTGGGAAGGCGTTTTACTTTAGGCACGGGGACCGGCTATGTCAACGCTGCGGCAAAAGCCCCCTTCGCGTGGCTTTATCGCGGGCGGAGACTCTGAGAATATGGAATTATTCAACCCGGACGCGTGCCCTGCGCGACTGTTCGATGTTGGTTCGTGCAGTGGCGCGCTATCCGCACCGCACGGAGCATCTTTGATAAACCATCTCGGACTTCGCCATCTTGCGCTCAAGGTGTCGGACGTTGAACGAGCGCGTGATTTCTATCAGCGTGTGTTCGGCATGAAGGTCGTATGGCAGCCAGACCCGGACAACGTTTATCTGTCCTCGGGATGCGACAATCTTGCGCTCCATCGCGGCGTCTTCGGTAATCGCGAGGCGCAGGCGCTCGACCATCTCGGCTTTATCGTGCCGACGCTCGCGGAAGTGGAAGCGGCGTGGGAGTGGGCGCAGCGAAACCGCCTCGACATCGTTCATCCCCTGCGCCACCATCGCGACGGCTCGGTGTCCTTCTATATCCGGGACCCGGACGGCAACGTCGTTCAGCTTCTCTACGAACCGGCAATAAGCCCGAAACGCTTCGCCTGACGCTCAATCCGCATGTCA
>JAJYMR010000314.1 GCA_021786815.1 Deltaproteobacteria bacterium | reverse complement strand
TCGGCGGTTATCGTCGCGGTTCTGGCCGGCGCCGCAGAGGGTCGCGCCGGCACGGGCGCGATGCGCCATGCGATCGAGGCCGGCGCGAATTGGACGATGGGGATGCAATCGCGCGACGGCGGATTTGCCGCCTTCGATCCCGACACCGACCATCGCTGGCTCAACCATCTGCCACTCGCCGACGTGGAAGCCGTGACCGATCCGTCGTGCCCCGACCTCACCGGGCGCGTGCTGGAGATGATGGGGACGCTCGGCTATAGCGCCGACCATCCCGTGGCACGGCGCGCTATCGAATGGCTCAGGCGCGAGCAGTCGGCGGAAGGTTCATGGTGGGGGCGATGGGGCGTAAATCACATCTACGGCACGTTTTCCGCGCTCGCCGGCTTGCGCGCCATCGGGTTCGAGCTTTCGCAGCCGATGGTGAAGCGCGCGGTCGAATGGCTCAAGTCGAAGCAGAACGCCGACGGCGGATGGGGCGAGAGCCCTCTGAGCGACCGCGACCCCGCATGGTGGGGCAGGGGAGCGAGCACCGCGTCGCAGACCGCGTGGGCGCTGCTCGGACTGCTCGCGGGCGAGGACACGCTCGGCGAAAGCGTGTTAAAGGGAGTGCGATGGCTGGTCGAGCGCCAGAACGCCTCGGGCGGATGGGACGAGCGCGAGTTCACCGGCAACGGATTTCCGAACCATTTCTACATGCGCTACTACCTCTATCCGCATTATTTCCCGCTGATGGCGCTTGGCCAGTTCCGCGCGCGAGTCGCGAAGATCGCAGCGAACTGAGCGGGCACTGACGTATCCCGGCCGGGGCAGCAGCCTGGGCGCCGTTCCTCCGCTCCTTAGTTTCTTGACGCGCGTGGAGCGCGGACATCCGGGTCCCGGCCGCGCAAGAAACGGCGGACGGGAAAACGCCTGCGAAGTTTTCCCTTGACAGCCTGCGCCCGCGTTCGATTAACATCCCGGATTGGGGCGGCAACGCTGTTCTGAACGAAAGCTCCGCCGCGAAGGAGGCGATCATGAGCGAGACCATCGAGGCGGTAAATCAGCCCAATCGCTGGAGGCTTGAGACGCCGGGGCATCTCGGCTGGAAACGCACCGCGCGGCCCGGCGATCCCGACAGGTACCTGATGATCTCGGCCGACTCCCACTGCAACGAGCCCTCCAATCTCTGGTACGAACGAATCGACCGCGAATTCCGCGATCGCCTGCCGCGGATCGAAATCGATGAAAACGGCGTGAAGTGGCAGATCTCCGAGGGATGGCAGCGCTCGCGCCTGCTCGATTCGGCGCTCGAAGGCGAGGACCGCGTGCGCGCGAAGGCGGGTGCCGACCCGGCCGAGCGGCTCAAGGACATGGCGCTCGACGGCGTCGACGCGGAGATAATTTTCCCAAACAAGGGCCTGATGATGTGGGCCACGTCCGACGCGCGCTTCGCCGCGGCCCAGTGCCGCGTTTACAACGATTGGGCGTGGGAGACGTTCGGGCCGTACAACGATCGGATGTCGCCGATGGCGGCGATTGCGACCGCCGATATCGAAAGCGCAATCGCCGAGATAAAGCGCGTGGCGAAGATGGGCTTTCGGGGCCTGACGCTGCCGTGCAAGCCGATTTTCGGCCCGCACGACGCGCGCCATCCGAATTACAACCTGCCGTTATTCGATCCGATGTGGGCGGCGATCCAGGATGCCGACCTGCCCATCACGTTTCACGTTTCGACCGGGCGCGATCCGCGCGCGGCGCGCAAGGACGGCGGCGCCGTGATCAACTACGTTTCGCATTCGCTGGTGCCGACTATCGAGCCGGTTGCGCACATGTGCGGCTCGGGCGTGCTGGAGAGATTTCCCGGGCTTCGCTTCGCCGCGATCGAGTCGGGTATCGGATGGGTTCCGTGGGCGCTCGAAGCGATGGACGAGGCCTATCGCAAGCATCACATGTGGGCCTTCCCGAAGCTCCGGAAACTGCCGAGCGAATATTTCCACGAGCACGGTTTCGCTTCCTTCCAGGAGGATCGCGTCGGACTCGACCTCGCGCTCAGGTACGGCCTGGTCGATAATTTCCTGTGGGCCAACGATTATCCGCATCATGAAGGTTCGTGGCCGCATTCCGCCGAGGCGATCGAGCGCCAGATGGGCGGGCTTGCCGACGAGCATCGCGCGAGGATTCTCGGCCTCAACGCGGCGCGGCTCTTCAAGTTCGACGTTGACGCCCTGCTCAAGCGCCGCGCCACTGCGAACTGAATGCACGGGGCGCGCGCGTGATCGTCAGGCGCGTACTGTGCGAATCTTTCGAAAGGTGAAACGTTCAGGCGCGAGAAGTGCTAGCGCGCCGGATTTCTCAGGCGATACAGCACGTGGCGCAGGCCGGCCCATGCGATGTCGCGTTCGTAGGAGAATCCCGCCTTCTCCATCACGCGCCGTGACGCGAGATTGTCCGACAGCGTGAATGCGACCACGCTTTCGAGCCCGATACGCTCGAAGGCCAGGTTTGCGAGGGCGCGCGCCATCTCGGTTGCGAGGCCGACGCGCCAGAATTCGGCCATCACGGCGTAGAGCAGCTCGACTTCGGGCGCGCCGCCAATCTCGACGTGGCGAAGGCCGGCGCGTCCGACGAATCTGCCGCCGTCGCGCTCGCGAAATATCCAGATTCCGTAACCGTGGCGACGCCAATGCTCGAGCGCCTTTGCAAGGAAGTCGCGCGTCTGTTCGCTGGAGCGGACGCCGCCGAGCGTCGCCATCACCCGCGCGTCGCGATTCATCAGGCAAAGCTCGGCGAAGTGCGATTCGGAGATTCGCTCGCCCGCCATCCGCCCGGTCGTCAAAATGTCGAGGTCGTTTCGCATCGTCGGCGGCACCGCCGTTTCGCCCAGGGGACTCACAGCGATTCGTGGCGACCTAACCGGCGCCGGAAGCGGATCCTAACAGAAAGCCGAGATGCGCTCCTGTTCTCCGGGCATCTCTGACGATACGGCGCGCTCATTCTCACGGCCCGCTGGCCCGGCTTCGTGCACGTTCGGCGCGTTCTCATTCGCGAAATAGGTACTGTCTCAAGTGTACTCGATGAAACGCCGCCCCGGATCGGTGCTCAGCATGCGGCATCCGCCCCAGCGCGTGGTCTTGTTCGGGTTACGGTCTTGGAGCTGCGGGCGTCGCTCTTGAAGCCGTAGCCATCGGAGCTGGGGTTTGCGCCAAGCCTGAGTGGATGGGCGGAGGAGCGGACGCGGGCGCCGAGGTCGCGCCTTTAGCCCGTCCCTTGGCGAACAATCGAGCGTAATGCTCAGCCACGGCGAGCCGCTCGCTCACCGACCGTCTGTCAGATTCGATATGTTGCTGATCAAAGCCAGGCCATTTTTTTCGTAGATCTGGAGACCAGCATTCCAGCTTGCTGTAACGCACCAAAGTCGCGGATCCTCGTTCGGCTGGGGAGAGCGCATATTGCGCTCGGTTGGGCGGAACGCAAATGGGGCTTGATAAGAAACCAGTCGATTCGCCGATTATCGTCTCGTATATCGTGTAGTGCTGACGGTCGAAATTGTACTCGACCCATGTCATCGGTGCTCCGAGCGGCCCCCACGCGCGCCCCATTAGCGGATAGCTTCCGACAATTTTTCCGGCGAAGGTCGACTTAATGACCCATGGTCCTTTGAAGGGCGCTCTTTGGATCGGAGCCTCGACGAAAAGCCTGTGATGTACAAATCCGCCAGGCATCGTCTCCGGGTGTGACAATGCTTCGAATAGATCGTCGATTGGCGCATCAACCACGGTGGTCGCCGCGAAATGTATGCAGCCATTTGTATCGACGCGGCTTTCTGTTTTTTGCAGACGGAGCGGTGGCTGTGCGACCGCACGTATTGGGACCAGCAGCAGTATCAGCCCCGCGATAGCAAAGATGCCGATGGCAAAGCTACGCGCGTAGGGCATACGCGCAACGTAACCGATCCGCCAGTTGCGCTCCAAACGCTGCCGGGCGCTCCGAGCGGGGCAACTGGGAATGGTCTTCCGGGCTTTACGCTTACGAGGCGATTGTTCCGTTCAGCGCGGGGGGTTCTTCGGCATGGGCCCCATTTTGTTCCGCGCCGCTTTGCTCGGATGGTTGCGCGACGGCCGTGGAAGCGGGTTCTTCCGCAGGGCTTTCGTCGAATGCGTGCGCCAGTTCGTCAAACCTCTTCTGAAGATCGTTGGCGGGTGAAAAATCCGAGGCAAGTTCCGCCAGTCGCGTCTGGAAGTCCCTGACCGGCTCGAGCATCCGGGCGATTCGCACCAGGTTTTCGTGGAAGGCCTTCGAGAACGCCTGCGAGAATTCGGCTATCTGTTCTTCCGCCGGCTTCATCGGTTCGAATGCTTTGGAGAGCGCGGCGAGCTGACGCTTGACCGCCTTCATCGGTTCAAACGCCTTGACCAGCGACGGCAGATGGTCGGCGAGTTCGCCCAGTTGCTCGACGGCTTCAATAGCCTGCTGTGCGAGTCTGTCGGCCTGCTCGAACGTGGACATCAAATTGGCAAAGCGCTCCTCGAACGCCTTGGTGCGCTCGAAGGATTTCCCGATAGCGCTGGCAACAGACAGTTGATTCAATTCGTTCATCACTTCCGCTTCCCCAGAAGCGCCTGCGGTAGCGTCTTGAGCCGACAATGCAGGTTCGCTTTTCGGCGTTTCGTCAATGCGGTTGGACCGGAGCGCTTGGTTGGAGGCGATGCTCACTGGCCGCGGGACCTCGGTCCGGGGATTCGCCGGGGCGCCGGAAAGTCTATTTCGTTCCTCAAGAAGGCGTTTTCTTAATTCGTCGATACGCATAGGCGGCTTGCGGGTTTTGAGCAGCAATTTTTATACCTCTTCGAGAGAGTGGGAACCGATTGCGTTTTCAGGCGAAAATCGCTCCGCAGTGCGGACTTTGAAATGGCTTCGCAGCTACATTGGTTTCGCCGATGCTACAACGTACCGGGCGGTGTGGCGGGCAAACCGGGGAAGTTTCGAGCGGCTGTCGCAGGAGAGGCGTTCGTGGCGGCAAGCGCTCTGGCAAAACCCGCCGGTATGGGCGACAATTCGCGCGCGCGTCCCGGCAGCGCGGCTCCTTTATGATGCGCGCCGGAGAATACACTTGCGCATGGAGGATCAATCATGAGCTGGGACTTTGAAACGGAGCCCGAATTCCAAAAGCAACTCGACTGGATCGAGCAGTTCGTGCGCGAGGAAGTCGAGCCGCTCGATTACGTGCTCGGAAATCCGTACGACGTGCGCGATCCCAAGCGCAACGTCCTGGTCCGGCCGCTTCAGGCCGAGGTCAAAAAGCGAAAGCTATGGGCGTGTCATCTGGAGCCCGAGCTTGGAGGGCAGGGCTACGGCCAGTTGAAGCTCGCGCTGATGAACGAGATTCTCGGCCGCTCGCGATTCGCCCCGATCGTGTTCGGATGCCAGGCGCCCGATTCGGGCAACGCGGAGATCCTCGCCAAATACGGGACGCCGGAGCAGAAAAAACGCTTTCTCCAGCCGCTGCTCGACAACGAGATCGTGTCGGCTTTCTCGATGACCGAGCCGCATGGCGGCGCAGATCCCAAGGTCTTCACCACGCACGCCGAGATGCACGGCGACAACTGGGTCATCAACGGCGAGAAGTGGTTTTCATCCAATGCGAATTTCGCGTCCTTTCTGATCGTGATCGCGGTCACCGATCCCGACGCGCCGCCCTATCAGCGCCAATCCGCGTTCCTGGTCCCGAGCGACACTCCGGGCGTAAATCTCGTCCGAAGCGTCAAGGTCGGGGTCGGCGAGACCGAAGGCACGCACGGCTATGTTCGCTACCAGGACGCACAGGTGCCCAAGGATCATCTGCTCGGGCAGCGCGGCGGCGGCTTCGAGGTGGCGCAGACGCGTCTTGGCGGCGGACGTATCCATCATGCGATGCGCACCATCGGGCAGGTGCGCCGCGCGTTCGACATGATCTGCGAGCGGGTGCTCTCGCGCACGACCCAGGGCTCGCTGCTGGCCGACAAGCAGATGGTGCAGGAGAAGATCGCCGACTCGTGGATCGAGCTTGAATCGTTCCGCCTGTTGGTACTGCGCACCGCGTGGCGAATCGACAAGTACAAGGACTATCGCAAGGTGCGTAAGGACATCTCGGCCGTGAAAGCGCTGATGCCGAAAGTGTTTCACGAGGTCATCTCGCGCGCGATCCAGCTTCACGGCTCGCTCGGGGTGAGCGACGAGATGCCGTTCGTCGAGCAACTGCTCGAGAGCTTTGTGATGGGAATCGCGGACGGCCCGACCGAAGTCCACAAGGTGACGCTCGCGCGCCAGATTCTGCGCGACTACAAGGGCACGACCGATCTTTTCCCGTCGCGCCACGTTCCGAAGCTGCGCGAAGCCGCGGAGAAAAAGTACGCAGGCCGCATCTGAGCCGCGCGGCGAATCGGCGACTGCGGCCGCCGGGCGAGTCCCCGGCGGTCGCCGGCCGTTGGGCGCGATAAAATATCGACCATCCGGTTGGCAAAGTGCGGTTTCCATTTCCCCGACGCCGGCCTTATGTGCTTCGATGGGATTTGCGCCGCAAAAAACAGCCCCGGGGTGCCGGCGCGAACAGCTATCAGGGCCGCCATCACTGCGACGGTTTCGGTTTTGGCGCTGTTGAACGATGCGCGCGGATTGCGCCGGCAATGGAGGAGATGATTTTTGTGCGCGTGAGAAAATATGGCGATGGATGGACCAGGAGGCATTTTCTGGAACAGACGGCCAAGGGTGTGATGGCCGCGGGCGTAATTGCTCCGCTATGGGACACGATCGCAGGGACGGCGAACTGCCAAGCGGCCTATCCGCCCGAACTCCTGTCACTCGAGGCTTACACCAAGGGCAAGCTCAAAGCCGGACAAGTGCTCGACGCGAGCAACGTCGATATCGTCAAGGAACTGCTCGACCCGATTGCTTACTGGCAAATCAAGTCCGACGGCCGGGTCGTCGATCTGGTTCCGACCCAGACCGACTTGAGGAAGCTCACCTTCGTTCCGTTCCTGGAAGCGACGATTCGCAACCGCGGCGTGCATCATATAGCGGCCAACGGCAACGTATACACCAAGGACGGCAAGCCGTGGATCGGCGGTAATCCGTTTCCCGATCCGAAAACGCCCGAGGAACTGCTTTATAGCAACGCGCTCGCCTGGGGCCGGCACGACGCCGAAGCCGACGCAATGCGCGAGTGGGACACCGACGGCGACGGCGTGACTCATTACACGTACGAAAATTACTTTGTCCAGACGCAGACTGTGGGGCGGGTGGTGCTGAATCCCAAGCCGTACTTGTCCGGACACGAGAACCAATTGCGCCTGATGACTATTCTCGTGGTCGCGCCTCAGGACGTGGCCGGAACCGGAACGTTCACGGTATGGCATTACGATCAGCGCCGCTTTCCGACCGCCTACGCCTATCTGCCGACCACCAAGCGGATCAGAACCTTCCCGCCATACGAGCGTTTCGACCCGATGCTTCCTGGGAGCACCATGTTTGTCAGCGACGCGTGGATGGTTGGCGATCCGCTGCTGACGTGGGGTGATTTCAAACTGATCAGCAAGGGGCCGGCCCTGGCGTGTGTCAGTCAGGGTGCGTTTGCGTCCAACCCCGACTGGAAAATTCCGGTCTGCGGGGGCAAGAGCGGCACCAAGTATTTTCGCACCCGGATGGAACTGGTGCCCGAGGCCTACGTCGCCGAACTCAAACCCGTGCATTTCAAGGAATGTCCCTATTCGAAAAAGTGGGTCTGGTACGACGCGCGCACGCTCAACCCGATGACGATGGTCGGCTATGACGCGACGAACAAGCCGCTCCATCAGCACGAGACCGGTTATGGCATTTTTGCGCGCCAGCCCGGAGCCGCGTGGAACAAATCGGTCCCGGAACAGTTCTGGGCATGGACGCACCTGCACGCGATGGACATGAAGACCGGCAAAATGTCGCGTGTGCAGCTGATTCCGGCGACGGCCGGCGGCTACGCGTGCGCGTTCGACGACGCGAAGCTGTTTTCGAGTTACGGCTCGCTCGACGCTCTGAACCGGCTCGGCGAATAAGTCGCGCAGCGCTGATTCATCGCGCGGTCGCCCGGCGAAGCGCGGCGCGCCGGCCAGGGCGCGTGCCCGGCTAGCCTTTGGGCAGACGGAGCACGCGCTCTCCGATGATGTTGTGCTGAATCTCGCTGGTGCCGCCGGCGATCGTGTATTCGCGCGCGTTTAGGAGCCGGCGCACCCACAGGTCCCGATTGGCGCCATTCAGCGGGTCGTTCTCGATCGCCGCGTACGCACCCAGCATCTCGGCGGCGAACATGGTCACGCGCAGATTGAGTTCCGACGTGAACAGCTTCGCGAAGGAACCCTCGGGACCGGGAGCCTTGCCCTTCAGATGCGAGCTGAGTGCGCGATAGCGCCCCAGCGAAACGCATCGAGCCTCGCTCGCAAACTTCACCAGGGTTTGACGGACGTAAGGATGCGTGTGCGCCGGAACTCCGTCGAATTGGATCGCCTTGGAAAGCTCGAAGAGCTGCTTGACGGTGCGCTCGATTGGCTGACGGGTGCCGGCCGACACTCGCTGAAACATCAACATTGCGACCGAAACTTCCCATCCCTTGTTCAACTCGCCGACCAGGTTTTCCCGCGGCACCACGACGTTGTCGTAAAAGACCTCGTTGAAGCCGGCGTGCCCCGTGATCTTCACCAGAGGTCTCACGGTGATGCCCGGCGTCTTCATGTCGACGAGCAGATAGGAGATTCCCTTGTGCTTCGGCGCGGCGGGATCGGTGCGCACCAGCAGGACTTGAAAGTTCGCGCGATGCGCCAGGCTGGTCCACACTTTCTGCCCGTTGATTACGAAATGATCGCCGTCTAAGACCGCGCGCGTCTGAAGGCCCGCGAGATCGGAGCCCGCATTCGGCTCGGAATAGCCCTGACACCAAATCTCTTCGGCCGTGAGCATCTTCGGGATGAAGCGCTTTTTCTGCCAATCGGCCCCGAACAGCATAAGCGTAGGGCCGATCCTGTCGATCGCGAGATGGTTCGCTCCGAAAAGCGGAAGCCCAAGTCGCATCACTTCGTCCTGGTAGATCGCCTGTTCGACCAGTCCCGCTCCCGCGCCGCCCCATTCCTTCGGCCAATGAAGCGCGAGATATCCGGCGTCGAGCAGGCGGCGATGGTACTCGAGCATCATTTTCCAGTGGCGCTCGTCGCTGCCGAAAATCAGGTTCTCGGAACAGGTGGCTAGAGCGTCGATACTTGGGCCGAAAACCTCAGCCGAGGTTTTTTCGAGGAAACGGCGAACCTCGCCGCGAAATTTTTCCTGCTCAGGCGTGTAGCTGAAATCCATCTATCGTCCTTCCGGTTGTTTCAGGCAAAAGGCGCATCGATTGCCGCCCTCAAAGAGCAATCGCCATGCCTCCGACGCGTTTCAAAGGCTTTTGCAAAGAAAGGCGTATCCTTTGGAAACAACTGCCCCTGATGGATTCCCGCAAGTGCTCCTTCACGACGATAGGCTGTGCCCGACGGCTACCACACGAACGGCACCAGGCGATATCTGACCTGGCGGCGGTAGGCGTCGTAGCCGGGCAGATTAGCGGATAGGTACCGCTCCTCGTTGAGGAGACGAGCGACCAGAACCGCGCACACCGGGATTACCTCGATAAGTCCCCAAAACGAGCCGAGCGCAAGCGGTGTGGCCGCGAAAAAAAGCACCCCGCCGGCGTACATCGGATGCCGAACGATCCCGTACAATCCCGTCGATATCACCCGCTGTTCGGCTTCGACCCTGATCGTGGCCGCGGCGTAACTGTTCTCTTTGAATACGAAGAAAATGATCGCGAACGACAGCACCAGCATCGCGTCACCGGCTATCACCATCGCCACGGGCGCGTGCGACCATCCAAAGCGATGGTCCAGGCTGGGAACGACCATCGCCGCCACGAATAACGGGGCCGCAAGCGCCTGAATGATCTTCTGGCTGGTTTGCTGTTCGGCCCATGGGCCGCCCGCAAGCCGGCGTTCGACAAGATGCGGATCGTGCTTCAGGAAGTAGAGCGTGATCGCGAGCACGCAGAGCGAAAAGAGAATCCAGTAAACCCATCCCTGCCAATATCGGAGCGACCATGCGGGCAGGAACAATAGCAGCGCTACAGCGACTTCAAGTTGGGCAAGGCCGACCAGCGCCTTGCGGGTCAGTGTGTCCATCCGGCCACCAGCGCGATCCTTACCACGCCCGGCATCGAAGGCAAATCCGTACCAGGGTTCGGCCAACCTGCGCTTCGGCGCCGGCATCCGCAGCCTCGTGACGAGGTACTCCGCTCGAAACTGGATGGCAGATTACAATGGGCTCAGCGGATGCATCGACGGGTACGGGAGGCTCGTGGATGCGACGCTCGGCGGACAACGCCAATCCGCTAATGCCTCGACGACTATCGATTGATTATTCGCCGTCAGTAGCAAACGGGATCGGAAAGCAGCGCCATCTGGCTACCAACCAAAGGGTGACAAGCAATATCGTATAGCTCGCGCGATGGGTCGCCAACCAGCCTCTTTTGGGAAGCGCATCGCGAGCGAACCCGGCACGAAGGATCGGCGAAGTGGCTCCAGGCCGAGCGGCGAGCAGAGTTTTGCGCAGGCCGTGAGGGCGAACTTGATCGTCTCTCGTCGGGGGCGTAATGTTACGTGCAGGTTACGAAACTGTGACGCTGCCCGGAGTTTCCCGCCCCAGCGGTGCGACAGAGGTTAGTGGTTCGTCTTGGAGTTTCGTTAGGGCAAGCTACCCGGTAGTTTTCAAATTTGTTCCTTGGAAACGGCAACTTGCTACTCGCTGAATAAAAGAGATTTGCGGGTCGTCGAACCGCCTGTAATCGCAATGCGCAACCGGAAGTCGCGCGTCGAGGTGACAGGACGGCTAGCTTTAGAAACACTCTGAACAGTTCTGGTTTATTGCAACGCAATGGAAGCACGGCGGCAGTTGATTAAGTGCGGCTTGGTTTCATTGTTTGCCTTGGTGGTTTGGCTCACCATTGCGCCAAGCGGAGCTTTCGCCCGCCACGGCGTTTCTCTACACAATCGGCTACATAACGGAAACGCTCCCATCTCGCATTGCCGGCAGCCGTCCACCGCGTGGTGCAACGGCGACGGTTCGCTGCGGATGACCGAACGGTTGCGCCCGTGCGGGCGCGAACATGCCGCGCGCGTATGGCGCCTCATCGCCGAAACCGCACTTAAGAGCCCACGCATTCGCCTTGACGCATCCAGCCGTTGGATCGCAACCCGCCATCTGCGTATCGCGGTGTGGCCACGCCGGATGGCGCGCGTCGCTGACAGCGAAACGTCCCCGTTCGCATCTTGAGCGGCTGGCCGCCGGTCGCAACGATGCGCCGGGGCCCCGCGAATCTTGCCATACAGTTGTTTGCCCACGGGCAGAGGGTGTTTTCGCCCGATGCCGGCTGAGGCGCCGTATAAACCCGTACAGGCAGAGCGTGCCTTCGTGCCGGCTCTGACCCGAGTGCGTTGATTTTGAATGTGGTTCGTTAAGATTTCGTTGCGCCAACCAATCACGATCATCGTGATGGTGGTGCTCATTCTGTTGGCCGGCGCACGCGCCACGCTCGACACCCCGGTTGACATGTTCCCGGAAGTCAACATTCCCGTTGTTGCCGTGGTGTGGACCTACCAGGGCCTCCTGCCAGACGAGATGGCGGCTCGAATCAACTATTTCTTCGAGCGCATGGTCACCACGCAGGTGAACAACATCAAGTCGATCCAGTCGGAGGCCGTGATCGGCTACGGTGTTATCAAAATTTTCTTTCAGCCGAGCGTGGACATCAACTTCGCGGTCGCCCAAGTGACTGCAGCGGCGCAGACGGTGTTGAAGTTTCTTCCTTCGGGCACGACGCCGCCGTTCGTGCTGGCCTACAACGCGACGACCGTGCCGGTGCTCCAGTTGGCGCTCTCAGGCAGGGGCATTTCGCAGTTCAAGCTGTTCGACCTCGGCAACAACTTCATACGTCCGATGCTCGCGAGCGTGCCGGGCGCGGCCGTGCCGATTCCCTATGGCGGCCTGAACCGCAGGGTGGAGGCCGACCTCAACCTGCAGGCCATGCAGGCCAACGGCGTGTCGCCCGACGACGTGACCGAGGCGCTGATGAAGCAGAACCTGATCATCCCGGCGGGCACGGAGAAGATCGGCCGCTTCGAATGGCACGTCCGGCTCAATTCCAGCCCCGTTGAGATCAAAACGATCAACGACATGCCGATCAAAAGAGTGAACGGCACCGTCGTCTACATGCGCGACATCGCCTACGTCCACGATGGGGCACCGCCGCAAACCAATATGGTCCGTGTCAACGGCCATCGCGCCGTGCTTCTGCCGATATTCAAGTCGGGCTCGGAGTCGACGCTCAATATCGTCGCCGGCGCAAAGGCGATGCTGCCGCTGATCAAGGAGTCGATGCCGAGGGCCCTCAGGATACACACGTTCGGCGACCAGTCGGTGTTCGTGAAGGACGCAGTCGAAGTCGTGATCCGCGAGGCGGTGCTTGCAGCAGTGCTGACCGGGCTTCTGGTGCTGCTGTTCCTCGGCGACTGGCGGACGACCCTGATCATCGTGATGACCATCCCGCTGGCGGCGCTTTTTTCGGTGGTGGTGCTGTCGGCAACCGGGCAGACGATCAACTCGATGACGCTCGGCGGCTTGGCGTTGGCCGTGGGCATCCTGGTCGATTCGGCGACGGTGACGCTCGAGAACTTCGCCTATCATCTCGAAATGGGCAAGGAGGTTGTGTTCGCGATCATGGACGGCGCGCAGCAGATCGTGATTCCGTCGCTGGTCTCGCTGCTCGCCATCTGTATCGTCTTCGTTCCGATGTTCACTCTGACCGGCGTCTCGCATTACCTGTTCGTGCCGTTGGCCGAAGCGGTTATCTACGCGCTGGTTGGAGCCTTCCTGCTGTCGGTCAGTTTCGTGCCGATGATGGCGCAGTTCTGGATGTCGGAAGGCCACCACGCCAGCGAGGGGCATGGCGACGCGCATCGCTCGCGCAACCCGCTGGTGCGCTTCCAGCAAGGTTTCGAGCGCGGTTTCAATCGCATGCGTGAACGCTACCGTTCGCTCCTGGAGCTCGCGCTCGCCCATCCCGGGCCGTTCATCACGGGCTTTCTCGCTTTTATTCTTGCTTCGCTCGTGGTGCTGACACCGTGGCTCGGCCGCAATTTCTTTCCCGATGTTGATGGCGGAGCGATCCTGCTGCATGTGTCCGCACCCACCGGCACGCGAATCGAAGACACGGCGCGGCTGTGCGGCCGAATCGAAAAGGTGATACGGCGCGTGATGCGGCCCGGCGATATCGACAACATCATCGACAATATCGACATTCCCTACAGCCCCATCGACATGGCCTATCAGAACACCGGTACCGTGGGGCCGGAAGATGCCGATATCACCGTGCAGGAAACGCCCGGCCACCAGCCGACCGCCGAATACGTCGCGAAACTGCGGCGGCTTCTGCCGATAATGTTTCCCAGTGTCAGCTTTTCCTTTTTGCCGGCCGATATCGCGACACAGATTCTCAACTTTGGAGCGCCCGCGCCGGTCGACGTGCAGGTGATTGGTCCCGACCGAGGCGCGGTCTATGCCTACGCGGTGCGCCTGGAAAAGGCTATCAAGCATGTGCCGGGCGCCGCGGACGTGCACATTTTCCAGCGCTTCAACTATCCACTGCTGAATATCAAGGTGAATCGCAGCCTCGCGCAGATGGTCGGACTGACCCAGGCCGATGTCGCGCGCGGACTGACCGAGGAACTTGCCGGCAGTTTCCAGATCACGCCGAACTTCTGGCTGAACTGGGACACGGGCGTGTCGTATCCGCTGCAGACGATGATGCCGCAGTATCGGATCGATACGCTGGCTGACCTTTACAACATGCCGATCACCGACCCCTCCGCGCCGGGCGGGAGCGCCGTTCCGCAGAGTGTGATCACGGTAGCCGGAGGCGGCACCAGGTTCCCTGGCGGCAGCGCCGTCAAGCTCGCGCCGGGACATACGATTCCGGAAATCCTTGGCGCCGTTGCGTCCATCAGACCGAAGCCATCGCCGGCGGTGGTTTCGCACTACAACGTGCAGCCGGTGGTGGATATCTATATCAACCGCCAGGGTCGTGATCTGGGGGCCATCAGCGGCAATATCCAGCGGATTATCCACAAGGCGCTGTCGGGTCGGCCGCCTGGAACGCGGGTGTTCGTGCGGGGGCAAGTCGCCGTCATGACAACTGCCTATAGCGAGTTGTTCGCAGGTCTGGCCGTCTCTATATTGCTCGTCTACTTGCTGGTTACCGTCAACTTCCAGTCCTGGCTCGATCCCTTCGTCATCATCACCGCGTTGCCGGCGGCGCTTGCCGGCATCGTATGGATCCTGTTTGTGACTCACACGACGCTGTCGGTGCCCGCGCTCATCGGTTCCATCATGTGCATGGGTATTGCGAGCGCCAACAGCATCCTGGTGATCAGCTTCGCGCGCGAACAGTTGGCTAACGGTATGGACTCTGTCGGCGCGGCCGTGGAAGCCGGCTTCACGCGAATCCGCCCGGTGCTGATAACGGCCGGCGCGATGATCATCGGCATGGTGCCGACGGCGGCTAGCGCCGAACAGAATGCGCCGCTCGGCCGTGCGGTTATCGGCGGGCTGGCTTTCGCAACTGTCTCCACCCTTTTTTTCGTGCCCGTAGTATTCAGCCTTGTCCATCGCAACCACGCCAATGCGGTGCCGGAGGAGGGCGAGACCGCTGAAGAAGGCTGACCGGGGCGCGGATTCATGACGCCATCGCAAAACGTGGCGACGGGAGCGCAATGAAATGAATGAAGTGAATACAGACGATCAAAAGAAGCGCGGCATATCGAGGCTCGCGCTGGTTGGTACGCTCAGTCTTGGCCTCGCGGTCGTTTTGGCGGTCACGGGTATCGTCTCGCGCAAGCACGCCGCGAAAGCGCTTGCGCGGGAGACCAACGAGGCGGCGATTCCGACCGTCGCGGTGATCAAACCTCGGATCGGAGGAATGCAGCCGACGTTGGTGCTTCCCGGCGATGTCGAAGCCTGGTATTGGGCCCCGATCTACGGCCAGGTCAGTGGCTATGTGAAGATCTGGTACAAGGACATCGGCGCGCGGGTGAAGAAGGGCGATCTGCTGGCCGTGATCGACACGCCCGAACTCGACGCCCACGTCAAACAAGCCAAAGCGCAGCTCGCAAAGGCCAAGGCTCAGGAGCAACTGGCCGAAATCACTTCAAAACGCTGGGACGCCCTCTGGCAGACCGGCCTGAAGCAGCGTTTTGAGCCCGTTTCGCGCCAAGCCACTGACGTAACCGACTACGACCTGGCGGCGGCACGCGCGGCGACCATGGCGGCCAAAGGCGAACTCGATAGGCTCGAGGCGCTGGAAAAATTCAAATATCTGGTTGCGCCGTTCGATGGCGTGGTGACGGCGCGGCGCACGGATGTCGGCGCATTTGTGAAGGCGAACGGCGTGTCTAATCAGCCGGAGATGTTCGAAGTCGCCGACATTCACATGATGCGGGTCTACGTGCGCGTTCCGCAAACGTATGCGTCGCAGATTCATGTAGGAATGAAGGCCGAACTGCATGTGCCTGGGATGCCGGGCAAGGTATTTCCGGCCACGGTCAACACCACGTCGTACGCGGTCAATCTCGACTCGCGCACGCTGCTGGTGGAGTTGTGGGTGCCCAATCCGAGGTACGAACTTTATCCGGGCACCTACGCAGAAGTTTATTTTCATCTCACTCCGCGGCCGAACGCCGTGGAAATTCCGAGCAGCGCGCTGATCTTCCAGGATCGCGGACTGCAGGTGGCCACCGTTGGCCGTGGCAATCGAGTGCGCCTGCAAAACGTCACCATCGGCCGTGACATGGGTTCCAACGTCATCGTCATTTCCGGGCTCAAGCCTTCCGAGTGGGTGATCGACAGTCCACCGGACACGCTCAATGAGGGCGATCTGGTGCGCGTGGTCGGGCATCACGGCGTCTTCCCGGGATTGGAAACCAAGCCGGAACAAATCAGCGACGCGCACTAATGAAAGACTGGCTTCGTACATTGGCATTGGGATGCCTCTGCCTGCTGGGCGCTTGCAATCTCGCGCCGCCATACCGGCCACCGAGCGATACTCTGGGAGTGCTGCCCGCGAGCTACAAGGATGTCGGTCCCTGGCAGCCCGCCACCCCTTCGGACGCCTTGCCGCGAGGTCCGTGGTGGCACATGTACCACGACCGATCGCTTGACCGCCTCGAGACGCAACTGCTCACGGCCAATCCGCAACTCGGAGCCGCGTTGGCCAATTACGATGCCTACAAGGACCAGGCGCTCGAACTCCACGCCTTCCTGTACCCGTTCGTGACGGCCAGCGGCCTGACCGCTTCCGACGCCACATCGGTCGGGCCGCCGCCCGGGACGCCGTACCAGATGACCTATTACGGCAGCAATACGGCGTTCATGGAGATGCACTACGAGGTAGACCTCTGGGACCAGATCCATAACTCGATCGACGCGGGCGTCGCCCAGGCTCAGGCGTCCGCGGCCGACTTGGCCTCCGCGCAGCTCAGTCTGGAAGCGGATCTCGCCAACGCGTATCTGGCACTGCGCCAACTCGATGACGAAGTGAAGTTGCTGGGCGACACGGTGGTGGTGTACGAGCAATACCTGCAGGTCGTGCAGGATCGCCGCGCGGGCCAAATCGCCTCCGGACTCGATGTGGCCGAGGCTCGCTACCAACTTGAATCTGCTCAGGCGGAGGAATCACGTCTGCGCGCGCAGCGCGCCGTCTATGAGCACATGATCGCGGCTTTGGTCGGCCAAGCGGCACCGGCGTTTTCCATCGCACCCAAGGTCACCGACATCAAAGTTCCCGTAATCCCAACCAGTGTGCCCTCCGCATTGCTGCAGCGGCGCCCCGATATCGCCGCAGCCGAGCGGCGTGTAGCGGCTGCGAACTCGGAAATCGGCGTGGCAAGGGCGGCCTTCTATCCCAACATCTCTCTCAACAATGTGCTGGGAAGCTTCGGAGCCTTGGGCGGCTCGGCGCTCGCCGTTCCGTTTAGCTTCTGGTCGCTCGGTCCCGCGGTAGCCGCGCCGCTGTTCGAAGGCGGCCTGCTCCATGCCCAACTCGCGCAGAGCGTGGCGCAATGGCACGGGGCGGTGCAAAACTATCGTTTCACCGTATTGCGCGCGTTCCAGCAGGTCGAAGACGGCTTGTCGAACACCAACCTGCTGTCGCAGGAGTACATGGAACAGAAGGCCGCTGTACACGACGCCCAGGTTGCGCAGAAGATGGCATTCGATCTCTATCTGCTCGGCGCCAAGGATTACCTGGAACCGCTGGTGGACCAGGCGGTTGCGCTGAAGGCGGAGGAAAAGCAGATCAACGTCAAGGAGGCCCTGCTGCAGTCAAGCGTAAACCTGATCCGTGCGCTTGGCGGCGGATGGTCACCCGGTGAACTGCCGGGCAAAAAGAAGGTGTTGATACTGACCGCTACGAGTCCAGCCGAACCGCTCAGAAGCTCCGGCGTCGTGACCACCTCAGGGAACGGCTCGTGCGGAGCGCAGGA
>JAJYMR010000110.1 GCA_021786815.1 Deltaproteobacteria bacterium | reverse complement strand
GCAATCTCGTGCTCTACTTCTATCCCAAGGACATGACCCCCGGATGCACCACCGAGGCGTGCGACTTTCGCGACAATCTCGGCGCGATGCGCAAACTCGGCGCCGAAGTTGCCGGAATCAGCGCCGATTCTCCCGGCTCCCATCGCAGGTTCGCCGAAAAGCACGGGCTCAATTTCACCCTGCTCAGCGACCCCGGCAACGAGGTTAGCCGGCTTTACGGCGTGTACAAGAAAAAATCGCTCTACGGGCGCGAATTCATGGGTATCGAGCGAACGACGTTCATCATCGACCGCGACGGCGTCGTTCGGAAGGTGTTTCCCAAGGTCAAGGTCAAGGGACATGGCGAAGAAGTGCTCGCGGCGCTGAAGGAACTCGGTTAGCGCCTGTCGGCCTGTTCGCGTTCAGGAAGGAACGTCCGCTCCCGATCCGGCAAACGCCTGGCGAAGAAACTCGCTCGCGGCCTTGACGGCGTTCGCGCCGAGATCGTGGTCGGCCGTGGGAAAATAGTGCGTTGACACATGCGCTCCGCGCGCCTTGAGCGCGTCGGCCAGCCGCTGGGCCTGGCTCAGCGGTGCGCGATGGTCGCGCGCGCCATGGATTATGAGGACCTTGCAATTGAGCCGCGCCGGCAGATTTTCAATCACGCTGCGCTCGCGCAATACGCGATGGCTCGGCCAGACCTGGTGCAGCATCTTGAGCTTGGCGACGAGCGGAGCCTCCGGCCAAAGCCGCACCATGTCATAGGCACCGGACTGCAGGATAACGTTTCGCGTGCCCGGGTCGCGATCCATCAACAGTCCCGCGGCGACCGCGCCGTCGCCGATACCCCATACCGCGATCCGCTTCGGGTCAACGTCGGATCGAGCTTTGAGAAGATTCAGCGCCTCCCGCGCGGCGGCGACCGCCTGCGGACCGACCAGCCGGCTCGGACCCGAGGAATGCCCGTAGCCCGGGATACTGATGCAGGCGACCTGCATGTCGAGCGTCATCGCGAGATTCCCGTGCGTCTTTACGCATCGCGCCGCGTCGCCCTGCCCGGCGTTCAGGATGAGCACGGCGGGCAGCCGGCCGGGTGCGGGACTTCGGACCAGGTATCCGTCGATATGGTAACGGTTCGGCCCAAGCGCGGCGTCGAAAATGAACGGGCTTACGAACGAAGACGAGAGCGACTTCGGGGTCGGCGTTGCGCGGCGGCATCCGCCGATTCCCACTGAGAGCAGGACGAGGCAAACGAGGGCGGCTTGCGTCCATCGGATGGCCCGGCGAGAGAATCCCCCGCGGGCCCATCCCCCGCCGCCAAATTTTTCCATACGGTCGGTCAGTCTAGCCCTGCACGCAAGCCGGGGTAAAGATTGCGCCCCGCGAAGTTGGCGGCCGACGCACGGCGGCGGCACGATGTTGAATCGGGCGAACCTTTGGAAGATACTTTCTAGCTCACGAAGAATCCTTATGCGCTCCGTTTGTGACGATGAGTAATCAGGCATCATCGCTGATCGATTTCAACAAGGGTAACGGCCTCGTACCTGTTGTAACCGTGGACCACGCAACCGGCAGGGTCCTGATGTTCGCGTACATGAACCGCGAGGCTTTCGAGGAAACCGTCGCGACCGGGCGCGCGTGCTACTTCTCGCGTTCGCGAAACCGCTTGTGGCGTAAAGGTGAGGAATCGGGCAACTTCCAGTCGGTGCGCGAAATCCGCACCGACTGCGACGCCGACATCGTGCTCATCTCCGTCGAGCAGCACGGCGACGCCGCCGCCTGTCACGAGGGCTACGAATCGTGCTTCTTCCGCGCGCTTCGCGACGGCGATTGGAAGGTGGTCGACCAGCGCAAGGTCGATCCCGCCAAGTACGGTCCCGGCTACGGACATCAGAAAAAATCCGCCGGATGAGGGCTGCTCGCCGGCCGGTTAATCGGATTTAACGCAAAATTCATGGCAACCGCGGAGAGAACCTTAAGGTTCGGGATTCCCAAGGGGAGTCTCGAGCAACAGACCGTCGAGATGATGCGCAAGTCGGGATGGCGCATTTCGGTTGACGGCCGTTCCTACATTCCGACCGTTGACGATCCCGAGCTGGAACTGCGCCTGATGAGGCCGCAGGAGATGCCGCGTTACCTGGCCGACGGCTCGCTCGACGCGGGGATAACAGGTGCCGACTGGATCGTCGAAAACGACGTCGAACTGGTGCAGGTCGAGAGCTTCATCTACGCCAAGGTCTCGCTCAGGCCCACGCGATGGGTGCTCGTCGTACCCGACAGTTCTCCGGTCAGAAAGCTCGAAGATCTTGCCGGCAAGCGCGTAGCGACCGAGATGGTCTCGTTCACGCGCCGAGTCTTCGCACAGCGCGGGATCGACGTTGACGTTGAGTTTTCATGGGGCGCGACCGAGGCCAAGGCGGCAGACGGCCTGGTCGACGCAATCGTGGAAGTCACGGAAACCGGCTCGTCGATTCGCGCCAACAAGCTCAGGATCGTCGAAGAGCTGCTCACCTCGACTCCCGTCCTGGTCGCCAACAAGGACGCCTGGCGGGACAACTGGAAGCAGGCCAAGGTGCGGCAGATCGGCGTCCTGATGAGGGCGGCGCTGGATGCGGAGAATCGCGTCGGCCTCAAGCTCAACGTCGCGCGGCGCAATCTTGAGAAAGTAATCGCCCTGCTGCCTGCCATAAGCGCGCCCACCATCTCGCAGCTCTATCCGTCGCCCGCCCTGAAGGGCGAAGATTGGGTCGCGGTCGAGACCGTGATCGCCGAGCATACGGTGCGCGAGCTTTTCCCCAAACTGCTCGAAGCGGGCGCGGTCGGGATTGTCGAGTACCCGCTAAACAAGATCATCTAGCGCGGTCGCGCGGAAGGCGGCGCAGGCACCCTCACCCTCGCCGCTACGCGGCTCGCCCTCTCCCATGTCAAAAAATGGGAGAGGGATTCTGCTCCACGGAAGCGATGGCGACGACCCGCGCTTACGCGGGTCGCGCGATACTGCTATACCGCGTCGTCGGAGGATTCGACGATGGCGGAAAAGCGCGCCCTTCGTATCGAGACGAAAAACGGGGTCCGGTCGATAATTTTCGCGCGCCCCGAGCAATACAACACGATCACGCCCGAGTTCCGCGACGAACTTTCCCAGGCGCTCGACGCGGCCGACGCCGACCATGACGTCCGCGTGGTCCTTCTGCGCGCCGAGGGTCCCGCGTTTTGCGCAGGTTACGGGCTCGACTGGTCAACCCGCGCGCAGGCCGGAGAGAATCAGCGCAAACGCGCATGGGACTCGATCGCCGACCTCAGGATGATCTCGCAGTACGTCAACGTGTACATGAAGCTCTGGTACCTGAGTAAACCGACGCTCGCGGCGGTGAATGGATGGTGTATCGGGGGTGGGACCGACATGGTGCTGTGCGCCGACCTGATAATCGCCGCCGAAAACGCGTCGTTCGGCTATCCGCCGGCGCGCGTATGGGGAACGCCGACGACCGCGATGTGGGTGTATCGGATGGGACTGGAGCGCGCGAAACGCTATCTGCTGACGGGCGACGAAATTCCGGCAAAGGAAGCGGCGCGAATCGGCCTCATTCTGGAGACGGTGCCCGAGGACGAACTAAAATCGCACGCAACCGCGCTTGCCGAGCGGATGGCGCGCGTGCCGGAAAATCAGCTCCAGATGATAAAGCTTTTGTGCAATCACACCGCCGAGAACATGGGGCTTTCGACCTCGCGCCTGGTCGGCTCCCTGTTCGACGGTATCGCGCGCCATACGCAGGAGGGATTGGACTTCGTCGCGCGCGCAGGCGAGGTCGGATTTCGCCAGGCCGTGGGCGAACGCGACGACCCGTTCGGCGATTACGGCTCTGGCCCGCGTTCCAGACGACGGACGAAGAAATAAACTCTCGGCCGCTGAGGGCCGATTTCGCGCCTCACCAGGAGGAAATGGGGATGAATACGCGTGACGTCACGTTTCCCGCCGCCGACGGTCATCCGATGCGCGCAGCGATGGCGATTCCTGCCGACGGTGCCGCGCACGCTGGCGTGATCGTCATCCATGAAATCTTCGGCCTGAACGATGATATACGGCGCATCGCCGGCCGTATCGCCGACCTTGGCTACGCCGCGCTCGCGCCCGACCTGTTCGACGCGCCGGGACCGCGGCTTATCTGTATCGCGCGCACGATGGCGGCCCTGCGCAGCGGCCGGGGACGGCCGTTCGACGACCTGGAGGGCGCACGCGCGTTCCTGCAGAAGCAACAGGGCGTGGACGCGTCGCGAATCGGCGCGATCGGCTTCTGCATGGGCGGCGGATTCGCCCTTCTATGGGCGGTGCGCGCTCCGCTCGGCGCGACGGCGGTGTTTTACGGCGACGTGCCTAGGAAATCAGAAGAACTTCGCGGCGTGTGCCCGGTCGTCGCCGGCTACGGCGAGCGCGACAAGATGTTCGCCGGCCAGGGACACAGGCTCGAGCGCCTGCTGACCGAACTCGGCGTCGAACACGACGTGAAGATTTATCCCGAGGCCGGACACAGCTTCATGAACCGCAATAAAGGCGTGCTCGCGACGCTCGGCGCATGGGGTCCGCTCAAGGTCGGTTACAATCCCGAAGCTGCGGAAGACAGTTGGAAAAGGATCGAGGCATTCTTCGCGCGCCATCTCGGACGCGCGACGGGCTCGCAAACGGAGGAAGCCCGCAGCTAGCGGCCTTCGCCCGGCGGCGAACGATGAAGCATCCTGAATTCCTCCATCCCCGGAACGCCGCGCGGAGTTTCGTCGTCGAAAAGGACGGAAACCACTCCGTATATCGCGACCATCACCCAGAAGGCGCCCGTCTCGCTGGGAGGCCACGCCGTGCTCATCATCAGGGTGAGCACGGCTGGAACCAACTCCCGGGCGAGACGGAGCTCCTCGACCAAGTTCTATTCTCCTGACCAGTTGGGTTTGCGCTTCTGCGCGAACGCGAGCGGCCCTTCGACCGCGTCATTGGAGCGGAAGACGCGCGATTGCCCCTCGTAATGACGCGCGATCGCCTCGTCGATCGGGCGCCCAAGCCCGATCATCGCAGCTTCCTTGGTGCCCTGAATCGAAACCGGCGAGCATTCCATTATTTCTTGCGCCCAGCGCTCGACGGTTGGCATCAGGTCCTTCATCGCCACGACCTCGTTGACGATACCCCAGCGGGCTGCGTCCTGTGCCGTGATGTGCTTGCCGGTCAGCATCATCCCCATCGCGATCTTGAGCGGAAGCTGGCGCGGCAGGCGATGCACTCCGCCGGCCGCCGCCATCAGGCCGACGCGCGGCTCGGGCAGACCGAAGCGTGCGTGCTCGGCCGCAATAATGATGTCGCAGGCGAGTGCGATCTCGAATCCGCCGCCCAGCGCGAAGCCGTTGACGGCCGCGATTATCGGTTTGTAGATGTCGTGGCGGGCGGTGATCCCGGCAAATCCGCCCTTGGAACGCATCAGCTCTTCGCCGCGATGCGCGGCGGTCCACTTGAGGTCGTTGCCGGCGGAAAAAGCCTTGTCGCCCGCGCCGGTCAATACCGCGACCCACATCGCCTTGTCCGCGACGAAGTCATCCCACACCTGGTCCATCTCCAGATGGCACGGCGGATGAAGGGCATTCATCACTTCGGGCCGATTGAACGTGATGTAGGCGACATGGCCGCGTTTCTCATACTTGACGAAATGTAGTTCCATCGTGTGCGCAACCTCCGAAACTATTGCTGCTCATCGAGCAGTTCAAAAAAAGCGTCGATACTCCGCATCAACTGGCGGCGAATTTGTTCCCGGCTGCCCTCGATCAGATGCATCGTGATTCGCCCGGATGAGCCGTCGGCAAGCGTCACATGAGCATCCTCGACCGAGGCAACCGGCGTTTCAGCGAACAATCGCATCCCATAGACGAGCGCGCCCTTCTGCGCGCCGCCCTTGACCAACCGGAGTTTTCGGGCCATCAGGGCCTCCCCCGTCCTGTACGATTCAAGCTCTATAGCACAGAGCGGGCGGAAACCCGCCGTCCAGACCGTCGCCGAGCGCTCGCGATGGACCGCCCGCGTTGACAGCGCGCTGCGGACTTCGCAGGATTGCATCCTGGGTATGAGTTTCACACGCTTTACATTTGTCGCTATTGCCGCACTCGCGCTCGCCACGGGCGGATGCGGCCTCGTTTACCAGGCCGGTTCCGGCTTCCGGGCCCATCGCATGAGCGAGTCTCTCAAGCTGGGCGAGACCGAACTCGAAGTTCACAAGCAATGGGGCGAGCCCGACATTCGGACCTATCCCGCCGAGAACGTCGAGCTTTGGAGCTACGCCGTCCATCCCAACACCAACGACATGACCGCGACCCTGCTCTACACGGCCGCGAAGCCGGGTGACACCGGCACTTTCCTCGATCTCAAGTTCATCAACGGCAAGCTCGCGTGGTGGGGCAAGGCGGTGCATGCGATGCCGGCCAAGCAGGGAGCGGGTTTTTCGGCGGGAGTCGGAGCTCCGGGCGCAGGAAACCTTTATCATTACTGAATAAAGGAACCGTAATGGAAACCGCTTGCATGGCTGTCAAAACATCAGGTGTAATGAAGCAGATTCGCGCCTACGGACGCGGAATTGCAGCCTGTATGATGTTTTTGTGGTACTGTCGTCGCGAGTGGCGCGCCCGAGTGGTTTGGCGGGGGAATAGTGGCGACCGCACGTAAGAGCTTTGAGTCCATACTGCTGGATCGGTCCTGGGTTTCGCAACAGGACCTGGACCGCGCTCGTCAAAAGAAAAAAGCCGGACAGGAACTCGCTGACGTGCTGGTCGAGATGGGCGCGCTCGAACCCCAGCGTCTTGCCCGCGCACTCGCCCAGGAGTACCAGCTTCCCTTCCAGGCCCATATCGATGAGCACACGCTCGATATCGGATTGGTCGCCAAGGTTCCTATCAATTACGCACGAAAGAACCGCTTGCTGCCGCTCGCGATGGCGGACGGCTCGGTAACCGTCGCTATAGCGGACCCGGCCAACTACGAGCCGCTCGACGACCTGCGCGTGCTGTTCGGGATGTCGGTGACGGCAGTGGTCGTACCCGCACAGGTGCTGGACGAAGCGATCAACCGCGCCTACGACCAGGCCACGACGTCGGCCGCGGACCTGATGATCGACCTCGAAGAGGAACGGCTCGACGTGGTTGCGAGCGAACTCGCGCAGGAACCGCGCGATCTGCTCGAGGCCGACGAAGCCGCGCCGATTATCAAGCTGGTCAACGGCCTGCTCTCGCAGGCGGTCAAGGACCGCGCCAGCGATATCCATATCGAATCGTTCGAAAACGAGCTTGTAGTGCGCTTTCGCGTGGACGGGATGCTCTACGACGTGCTCTCGCCGCCCAAGCGCTTCCAGTCGGCGATAACCTCGCGCGTCAAGGTGATGGCGGGGCTGGATATCGCGGAGAAACGCCTGCCTCAGGACGGCAGAATCAGGGTGCGAATCGCCGGGCGCGATATCGATATCCGCGTCTCGACGATCCCGACCGCGCATGGCGAGCGAATCGTGCTGCGCCTGCTCGATCGCGCCCAGGCGCTGGTTGACGTTGACCTTGATCGGCTGGGATTCTCCGGCGAGAACCTGCGCCGGCTCGACCGGCTGATCCGCCAGAGCCACGGGATCATCCTTGCGACCGGGCCAACGGGCTCGGGCAAGACGACCACGCTCTACGCCTGCCTAAGCCGCATCAATTCGCCCGAAAAAAACATCATCACGATCGAGGACCCGATCGAGTATCAGTTGCGCGGCGTCGGGCAGATGCAGGTCAACCACAAGATCGAGCTGACCTTCGCAAATGGCCTTCGCTCGATCCTGCGCCAGGACCCCGACGTCATCATGGTCGGCGAGATCCGCGACAGCGAGACCGCCGAAATTGCGATTCAATCCGCCTTGACGGGCCACCTGGTTTTTTCCACGCTCCATACCAACGATTCCTTCGGCGCGCTAACGCGGCTGGTGGAAATGGGGATAGAGCCGTTCCTGGTTTCGTCGTCGATTCTGGCCGTGCTCGCGCAGCGGCTGGTGCGCCGCCTATGCACCGAGTGCCGCGAGGAATACGCCCCGGCCTCGACCGAACTTGCGCGTATCGGGCTTGGCGGCTCTCGTTTTTCCGGTACATTGTATCGGGCCAGGGGATGCCGTGCGTGTCGAAACACCGGCTATCGTGGCCGGATGGCCGTTCAGGAACTGATGGTGATGGACGACGCCATCAGGGCGCTCGTGATGCGCAAGGCCGACGCCGCCATGATTCGCCGCCATTGCACCTCCGGGGGAATGAAATTGTTGCGCCAGGACGGCGCCGACCGGGTGCTGGCCGGCGAAACCACGATCGAGGAACTGCTCAGGGTCACGCAGGAAGACATCGTGTAGTGGGAGCGTCGTTTTCACGGTTCCTCTTCCTTTTGGGGAAGGGGTCAGGACTTGGGTCGCGCGCACGCATCGCAGCCACCTGCACAGTCACCCTCTGCCATGGCAGAAGCTTGGAGAGGGGAAACAAGTTCTTCGTTTGCCGGATTATTTGCGGGGCGCCTTACCAGGGACGGGGTTAAGTTTCACCCATGCCGGTTTTCGCCTATCGCGGGCTGTCAGCCGAGGGACGCGCGGTCGCGGGCGTGGTCGACGCCGACAGCGCACGCACCGCGCGCGGCAAGCTGCGCGCCAGCGGGATTTTCCCCACCGAAATTACCGAAGAGACCGCAGCCGCCTCCGGCTCGCTGCGCGAATGGCTCGCCAGTTTCGAGAGCGCCAAAATGTCCTCGACCGAGCTGGCGCTCTTCTCGCGCCAACTCGCGGCCCTGCTCAGCGCCGGCGTCCAGTTGGTTGACGCGCTCGGCATTTTGAGCGAACAGGCGGCCAAGGCCAGCGTCAAGAAGATGCTCTCGCAGGTGCGCGAGCGGGTGCGCGAGGGTTCCTCGCTCGCCGACGCCCTTTCGGCCCATCGCGAGGTCTTCTCGGAGCTTTACATCGGGATGGTCCGGGCGGGAGAAACCGCCGCCGCGCTCGAACCGGTTCTTGGCCGGCTTGCCGAGTACAGTGAGCGCCAGTCGGAGTTCATTTCCAAGGTGCGCGGCGCCCTGACCTATCCGATAATAATGATGTGCGTGGGAATGGCGATCATGTTTTTCCTCGTCACCTACGTCGTGCCCCAGGTGGCGCTCATCTTCCAGCAGAGCCACGCCGCGCTGCCGCTCGCCACACGCGTTCTCATCGGTCTTTCGGACTTCCTGACCTCGTACTGGATCGAGGTTCTTCTTGCGGTCGCGGCTTTGGCCGCGGGCGTGGCCACGGCGCTGCGCACTCGCAGGGGCAGGCACCTGTACGACCGGGCGGTGCTCGCTTCACCCTACCTCGGCCCGACGGTCATCCGCATAATATGCGCCCGCTTTGCGCGCACGCTCTCGACCCTACTTGCGAGCGGGGTACAATTGCTGCCCGCGCTCGACGCTGTGAAGGGCGTGGTCACGAACAGCCTTCTGCGCGAGGCCGTCGAACAGAGCCGCGACAGTATCCGCGAGGGGCACGGGATGGGACAGACGCTCGCCCAGAGCGGTCTTTTCCCTCCGCTATTGGTCGAGATGGTAAAGGTCGGCGAGCGCTCGGGGGAACTGGAGCAGATGCTCGACCGGGTGGCCGACAATTACGAGCACGAGGTCTCGACCTCGCTCGCGCAGGTGACCACCGTGCTCGAACCGCTGATGACGCTGATGATGGCTGGCGTGGTCGTCTTCATGATGCTCGCGGTATTGATGCCGATATTCCAGCTCAATCAGCTCATGCGATAACGAGGCTCTGTGAGGGTTTCGATATGAGGTCACGACGCAACAATCAGGAAGGCTTCACCCTGATCGAACTCATGGTGGTCATCCTGATCATCGGCCTTCTCGCCACGATCGTCGTCCGCAACCTGCGTGGTGTAACCGACAGGGCGAAGCGAACCAAGGCCGAGGCCGACATTTCAGAACTCAAGCAGGCGCTCGACAGCTACTACCTGGACAACGGCAACTATCCGACCAGCGAACAGGGACTCCAGGCTCTTGTCTCCGCTCCCACGAGCGGCCCGATACCCTCCGATTACGAAACCGGCGGTTATATTGAGCGTGTCCCGCTCGATCCCTGGGGTCATCCGTACGTTTACGAGAGCGACGGCAACAGCTACACGCTGAAGTCCTACGGCGCCGACGGACAGCCCGGCGGCACGGGCAAGAATGCGGATATCGACGGAAGTCAGCAATGACGCCTCCGTAATGCGTGTCCGAAGCAAAGTCCTGCCCGCGGCTTCTGGCGAATGGCTCGTTGGTCCGCGTCGGGAATACCGCCGGCAACGACCCTGCTCTGCCGCGGACCGCACCTCGTACGAGTGCGGGTTTACCCTGCTCGAACTTGCAGTCGTCATCTTCATCATGGGCCTGATGCTGCTGATCGCGCTGCCATATTTTGGCGGACTCAAGGGCGAGCAATTGCGCAGCGCGGCTCGCCGGATGGCCGGGCGCGCAACCTACCTGTTCGAGGAAGCCTCCGCGCGAAAACTCGTGATTCGGCTGGTTTTCGACCTCAATGACAACTCGTACCACGTGTTCGTGCTCGACCCGTACGCGGCGCAACCGCTCTTCACCCCCGACCATGCACCCGGCGGCGCACCCGTCTTCCTGCCGCCCAACATCGCGATTCGCGACGTCACCGTGGAGGGAATCGGCACCTGCCGCCGCGGCCTGATTGCCTGCCAGTTCTATCCGGAAGGTTACGTGGACGCGACGCTGATCCATCTGGTCGATTCCTCCGGCGACGTGCTTACGCTCGGCATCACCCCCTTTACCGGACAGGTCCTGATAGCGAACGGCGACCTGACCGCCCAGCAGCTTTTCACGCAATGAAGCGCGGCGCGCCAATAAACAGCGTCCTGCGGCCGATTCCGGCCATGCGCGCTAAACTCCTGCGCCACGCCGCACCCGCCTTCACACTGCTCGAAGTGATGATCGCGCTGGGCTTCCTCGCGATCGCACTGCTTGCCCTGCTCTCCCTGCATCACCAGGACCTTCAGAGCATCATCCGCGCGCAGAACCTCAGCAAGGCCGCGATGCTCGCGGAAGGCCTGATGACCGACGCGGAAATGCAGGGGTTTCCGCCGATTGGCAAGACCAACGGCGATTTTCAGAAGCTTTACCCGGGGCAGTACCTGAATTTCCGATGGGAACGGCTGGTCGTGCAGTCGCCGATGTTCCCCGACGTGTGCCAGGTGCAGGTAACGGTCTATTACGGGCCCGGAATGCGCATGTCCTTCAGCGTCGTCGAGTTCATCCATTATCCGCAGCCGATGATGCCGGGCGCGGGGGGCAATCAGGCGCCGCCGCTTGGATTGCAGGGCGCTCCGCTGGGGCAACAGTGATGATGGTGCGCCGGATGCCGTCCTCGCAATTCAAAGCGGGCTTCACGCTGCTCGAGATGATGCTCGCGGTGGCGATTCTCGGGCTCCTGCTCGTGATGCTTTCACAGTCCTTCCACGCGGTAGCCATGAGCAAGGTCCGGGGCGAAGACAGCCTTGAGCTGCAGCGCGAAGGGAGCGCGATTATCTGGCAGTTGGCCAACGAATTCAACAACGCCGTGCAGACGCCAGTTTATCCGAGCTATGTGCTGCTTGTCGGACGTGCACAGATGCAGGACGCGCTGCCGGTTGATTCGGTAAGCATCTCGACGTTCGGCGCCGGTCACGAACGCGCCCTGGTGGGATTCGGTGCCGAGCAGATTGTGACCTACACCACCTCGCCCAACCCGAGCCGTTCCGGATGGTTCATCCTGAACCGAAGCCAGGTGAGCGCCCTGCTGATGGGAGTGGGCAACCTGCCTCAGACGCCCGGGATGATTATCGCGGACAACCTTGTCTCGCTTCACCTTCGCTACTTCAACGGCACGCAGTGGGTCGAAAGCTGGGATTCGACCATGCTGCCGCGCAATCAGCAGCTTCCACTGGCCGTTTCAATCGATCTCCAGCTTGGGGATGCCGAAGGACACGTCAGGAATTTCGCCACCGAGGTGGACCTGCCGATGGCACAACCGCTATGGTAGCCGGCCGGATCAAAAGCGAACGCGGTGTCGCGCTGCTTGCGGCGCTGCTCGCGATCGCGCTCCTGACGATAATCGTCATGGATTTCACCAACTACTGCGCGCTCGGCTATCTCTCTTCGGCCAACCAGGCCAATGAGCTTCGCGCGCGATATCTCGCCCGCTCGGCAATCAGCGTGGGCGTTGCGCTGCTGGCCGAGGATTCGCGTATCGACGCGCTCTCGCAGCAGCCGTTCGACTCGCTGGCCGACGTGTGGGCGATGCCGTTTCCGCCGATTCAGCTCGGCGGAGGCACGGTAAATCTCTCGATCGTGGACGCGGCGCGAAAGCTCGACATCAACCAGCTTGTCGACCCGCGAAACGGGGCCGTCAACAATATCGCGCTCGCACGCTTCGAGACCCTGTTCAACCTTATTGGCGTTTCGCCCGACATCCTTCCCGCCATCATCGACTGGCTCGACCGCGACAGCGTCACCTCGCCGGGCGGAGCCGAGGCCGACTATTACATCGGGCTGCGGCCGCCTTACGCGCCGCGCAACGGTCCGATGCCCACGATCGGCGATCTCCGGCTGGTGCGCGGGATGGACGATGCGACCTTCCTCAAGGTGCGCCAGTACGTTACGGTGATGCCGGAGCCGCGCGTGAACGTTAATACCGCGCCGCCCGTGGTACTCGCGTCGCTGGCGCCCGGGCTTACGGAAAACCCGCGCCTGGTCGCCGAAATCATCCAGGCGCGCTCGATGTCGCCTTTTCCCACCGTGCTTCAGGTCATGAACCTGCCCGGGATGGGAAATCTGCAACAACAGCTCTCGCAGGTCTTAACCACGCGCAGCGTTTACTTTACGATAACCGGGATGGGGGAATTCGCCGGGGCACGCAAGATAATCTTCGCATCCTTCCGCCGCAACACCAACGGAACCGCGGCGCTTACCTCCTGGCGCGAGAACTGAGAGACGAAACGGCTGTATGCCGCAACGAATCCTGGCTCTGGAGACGCCCGGCGATTTGGTGCGAGGCGCGCTCGCTGAACGCACCTGGAACTCGCTCAATCTGACCGGCGTCTTCGAAGAACAACGACGCCACGACGAAGCCGGGCTGTCGGAGGCGCTCAAGCGCCTGCTCGCCAGAACCGGCGCGCCCGACGTCGTGATAAGCGCCCTGCCGGGCGAGTTCGTCGTAAAGCGCCTGCTGGAACTGCCTTTCAACGATCTGAGACGCCTCAACCAGGTGGTCCCGTTCGCGCTCGAGGAGCATCTGCCCTTCCCGGTTGACGACGCCGTGGTCGCCTTTTCCCGTGTCGGGCGCGACAACGGAAACACGCTGGTCGTGGCCGCGCTCGCCAGAAAACCCGACCTGCGCAACCATCTCGAACTCCTGGCCAGCGCCGGCCTCGATCCGCGGACGGTGACGCTGTCGGAACTGGCTATCGCGGCGCTGATGGCGAGCCGTCGGACGCCCACCGCGCAGGCCCCCCATCTCCTGCTCTCCATCGAGCCGAATTCCACCTCGATCGTCCTGGTGGACTCGGACGGAAAACCGCGCGCACTGCGTACGGTGCAGGCCGGACCTGCCTCGCCTGGCGAGTCGCTTGGACGCGCCGCCGCGGCCACCATCCTGAGCGCCGCGCGCCAGACGCTTATGGCCCATTCCACCGAAGTCCAGCATCCCGACATCGTGCTGGCGGGCTCCGGCGCCGCCATCGAGGACCTGCGCCGGCAAATCGCCGAAGGTCTCGCGGCGTCGGTGCGCAACGCGGCGGAATTCAGCGGTTCCTCGCTGCTCAACGGCAAGAGCCTCGATAAAAGCCGCTTCGCCGGATGCGCCGCGATGCTCCTGGCGGAATCGCCCGCCGTGAAGGCCGAGTTGCTCGACTTCCGCCGCGACGAGTTCGCCTTCCGCGGCCGGATACGCGGCGATCTCACGCCGTTTTATACGACCGCGATGCTTGCCGTCGCCGTCGTGCTCGTGGCGCTGCTCGATTTCGCGGTCGGCGTGTCCGTGGACCTGGCGCGCCTGCACAAACTCGACCGCACCATAGCCGTGGCAGCGGCGCCCGCTCTCGGTCCCGACGCGCGCGGCAACGCGGTCGAGACGCTTCGCTCGTCGATCGCGAAGATGAACAAACGCCTCGGGCTCGCCGGCGCTGGCTTCGAAACCTCGCCGCTCGACGCGCTGCTCGCCCTCTCGCGCGATCTGCCCAGGACCTTCCCGGTCGAGATGCAGAACGTCACGATCGACGCCTCGGGAATGAAGCTTTCCGGCAAGGCGGATTCTTTCGCCACGGTCGATCAGATGAAGAAGGCCCTCTCGCGCGATCGGATCTTCGGCACCGTCGAGGTCATACACGCTAAAGCTTCCAGCGGCGGCAAAGTGAGCTTCCAGTTGAACCTCACTTTCAGGGACGCGGAGGCCGGATGAAGCGGTTCTTTGGCAATATCCGCGCGCGAATCGCGCGAGCGCTCGACGCGCTCGTCGGCCCGCTTTTCAAACGCGTGCGCACGGCGCTCGAACCGATGCTCGCGCAGGCGCGCGGTCGTTATAAAAAGCTCGAACCGCGCGAGCGCCTGCTGCTCAAGGCGCTGGCGCTCGTCTTCGGCGTTGTTTTCATATACGACTTCATCTACCTGCCGGTGCAGAGCTTGCGCGAGAATCTTCGCGTCAGCGTGAAGGAACGCCACGCGCAGTTGGGCGAGGTTCGCGCGCTGGTCGACACCTACCTCGAGCGGCAGGCGCAACTGAAGTTCGCCGAAAAGCGGATGCTCGCGGGCGGCAAGGACTTCTCGTTGTTCTCGGCGCTCGAGGGGACGCTCACGCGAAGCGTCGGACGCGACCGCCTGGCGTCGATTTCACCACGCCCGGATCGCAAGATATCCGGAGGGTTCATCGAGCATTCGGTCGAACTCAGCCTGACCGGCGTCAACCTGAAGCAGATCGTCGACGCGCTCTACGGCGTGCGTCATCTCCCGGTCCCGGTTGCCGTATCGAGCATCCACATCACGCGCCGCAGCGGAGATACCCATAGCTACGACGTCCAGATGACGTGCGTGGCGGTCGTTCGCAATGGCTAGGCTCGCCTCTTACGTGAAACGCGATTTTTTGCGCGAACATATCGTCCAAATCGCTTACGTCGTAGCCGGCGTGGCGCTCTTCTTCGTCTTCCTGGCCGCGACTTTCCCATATGCCGAAGTGCTTTCCAGCGTGCTCGCGCCGGAGGGGTTGGAAATTTCGGCCCGGGACCAGGCGATGAGCTTTCCGTTCGGCGTGCGGATGACCGGCGTGCGGCTGACCGGACTCGGAGACGCGCATCCGGTCGTCGAGAGCCAGGATGTCAGGCTCACACCCTCGATGTTGTCCTTCCTGACGGGTTCGCCGGGCGTGAACCTGAAAGCCTCGCTCTACGGAGGCGTTCTCTGGCTAGAGGCGCGGCGGCACGGCAACCTGATCGCCGTTGATTTCGACCTGGAGAACGTTCAACCGGGGCATTACCCGGCGCTGAGACAATTGGGCGCAAGCTTCGTCGGCGTCGTCTCGGCGCACGGCCGCCTCGAACTTTCGCCCGACGACATCACCGCCGACCATGGCTCGATAACGATTTCCGGTTCCGGAATTGCGGTGCGCGCGATTCGCGGGATGACTCCGGTCAGGCTCGGCGAGGTACACGCGGTCGCCGCGCTCGAACACGGAAAGCTCACGCTGAGAAGCGCGCACACCAGCGGCGCCGACCTGATGCTCTCGGGGCGCGGTGTGGTGATGCTCGCGCGTAACCTGCCGGAAAGCGCGATGGCGATCAAGTTCGAACTGAGGCCGTCGCCGGCCGCGCGCTCACGGCTCGCTTTTCTGCTCGGTTTGCTGCCCCATCCTCCCGGTCCGACTCCCTACCTGTTGAGCGGCACGCTCGGCGCGCCCACGCTCGGTTAGCCAGCGCGCGCCGCGCGTTACGCGGGCGCTTCGCCGAAAAACTTCAGAACCGCCTCCTTGTAAAGGCGGTCGCCGGGTGCGTTCAGATGGTCGCGACCCTCGAGTTTCACCAGCTTCGAGCCGGAAATCATTTTTTGAAGCGGCTCGGCGTCGCCGACCAGCGTGTCGCGGGTTCCGACCACGATCATCACTGGCACTTTGACAGACGCGAATGCCGAAGGTCCCGCGCCCGGGCCGTGTTCCGCGCCCATGCATGCGGCCAGCGCCGCAAGATCGTTGCGATTGGCCTCGGCGAACTCCCTGAACAGCCGTGAGGTTTCGTCCGCAATCGCCGACTTGTCCGCGGCCAGCAGCGCCTCAACGATCCTTTTTCGCCTGCCCGCTTCGCCCATCCTGCCGCCCGCCCCGACGCCGCCCAACACCACGGCCCGAAAGCGCTCGGGATGCGCCAGCAAAAGCCACATCGAGATTCGCGCGCCCATCGAGTACCCCATCAGAAGCGCTCGCCGGATACCCAGACGGTCGAGCAGGCGGATAACATCGCCGCCCATTCGCTCCATCGTGTACGCTGCCCGATCGTGCGGCTTGTCGCTTTCGCCGTGGCCCCGGCAATCGAGCGCGATGACCCGGTAGCGCTCCGACAGGACCTTCATCCATCCCGTGATGCCCCAGTTGTACCGGGCGTTCGAGGCAAAGCCGTGCACCAGCACGACCGGCTCGCCTGCGCCGAGGTCCTCGTAATGAATTCGCACACCGTCCGAATCAAAGGATGCCATCGCCCAACTGACCTCTCGATGCTCTTATAGACGCAGGCGCCGAAGCATCGCAAAGCCGCGCGCCGTCTTGCGGGCGTGCGCCGATCGGATAGACTGCGATCGTTCAACGTAATCCGGAAATCTTCTATGGCGGAACAGAAAAAGCTCGGACTTCACATGTCCCTCGCCGGTGGTGCGCCGGAGGAGCGTTTCAGGTTTGCGCGCGAAGCCGAAGAACTCGGCTACAGCTCGCTCTGGGTTGCCGAGGTTGCCGGGCCCGACGCGCTCGTGAGCCTCACCGCGCTTGCGCTCAACACCAGCCGGGCGGAACTCGCAACCGGCGTCGTACCGATTCAAATCCGCACGCCGGGCGTGATGGGGATGGCGTTCCTGAGCCTGCACGAAATCTCGGGCGGACGGGCGATCGCGGGACTCGGCGTGTCGAGTCCGGTTATCGTCGAGCGATGGCACGGCGCGTCGTACCGCAAGCCGGTCACCGCGATGCGCGAGTGCGTCACGATAATGCGCCAGCTTTTCACCGAAGGCCGCTCGAAGTTCGAAGGCGAGATCTATCGCAGCGACTTCCGGCTCGGCTTCCGTTCGAGGCAGAAAACGCCGCCGAAAATCTACCTGGCGGGACTGAACGCGCCGATGCTCAGGCTGGCGGGCGAGATGGCCGACGGCATACTGATGAACTATTCGCCGCCTGAGGCGGTGCCCGCGATGGTGCGCGAGATTCGCGCGGGCGCCGAAAAGGCCGGCCGCAATCCAGCGGAAATCGATATCGGCATCTACATCCGCATGTGCATCACCCCGGAACCGGACAAGGCGGTCGCGACCTTCAAACGCGAGCTTGCGACCTACGCGTTCAGATCGG
>JAJYMR010000016.1 GCA_021786815.1 Deltaproteobacteria bacterium | reverse complement strand
GGACGTTTTTGGACAGCCGTAACCGCGTAATATCAGTCTTGCGGTTGATGCGCCATCTTTTCCGCGCAGAATCCCGGTGCGAGCGTGCGCTCTCGGATTTATCGGCGCGACGGTCTCGCGGAATTCGATGTTTGTTCGGCGCGGGCGGGTCGGGCCGCTCCAGTTCACGTTGCGCCGTCGTTCGCCAGCGCCCGGAGTGAATGCTCGAACGGTCCCGCGGAAATGCTATAAATGCTTCGAGCGCAACTTCCGGAGGGGTGGCCGAGCGGTTGAAGGCACCGGTCTTGAAAACCGGCAGCGGCGCAAGTCGCTCGTGGGTTCGAATCCCACCCCCTCCGCCATCCGAAGCGCGCCAGCGCGTATTTCTTTACGCAGCCGCCGTCGTCTACGCGAGTTGGCGTTGCGAGGTGCGGGTAAGCGTGCGGTCGAGCAAGTCGAATGCCTCACGTTCAAGCTCGCCTGCTTGCGAAGCCGCCTTGGCGTAATAGGCCGTTTTGGGAGCGACGCGCGCGATATTCGAGCGCGCGCTTCGGAGAGCAATCCTCGCGCTTGCGCCGAGCGTTATCGCAGCCGCCTCGAGATCCGCCGCAACCGCGCGATGCACAACTTCGGCCGCGTCGGCGCAAAGGCCAAGGCTCCGCACGGCCGTGCGCGCAACCCTGAGCGGCACTTCGGTCGCCCTGCGAAGCGACGAGGCGAGCGCGCGCTCGCGCCTGGCTATCTCCCGCTCGGTGCGGTGTGGCAGTCGGCGGCTCTCCAGGTACGCGTCGAACGCTGCCGCGTCTTCGTCCGCGATGTCCATCATCGTGGCCGACGCGACGCGCGCGGCGCTGAGTAATCGCGCAACCTTTCGGCGGCGGCCGGAGGCGGCATCGTTGCGTTTGCCGGTGACCTCGAGCGTCATGCTCAACAGTCCGAGCGCGAGGCTTGCGGAAATCGCGGCGACCGAAACCCCTGCGGGAGTTGGGCCTCGAGCGATCCGCTCGCACAAGCCCTCGAGCGTGGATTTTCGGATCGACTGATTCATCGCGGGTGGAATTTCGGCTGCGCGGGTGCTGGCACCGGCGTCACGAAAGCCCGAGCACGCGTCCGCTCTGCGGGTCGAGGTCGATGTCATAGAACGCAGGCCGGGTCGGCAGGCCGGGCATCGTGCTGATTGCGCCCAGCAGCGGGTAGAGAAATCCCGCTCCGACACTGGCCCGGATGTCGCGCACGGGCACGATGAAGCCGCGCGGTGCGCCCTTCAGTTCCGGATCGTGGCTCAGGCTCAGATGCGTCTTGGCCATGCAGATCGGCAGCTTGTCGAAACCGCTACGCGTGTAGAGATGGATTTTTCGCTCGGCCTCGGGCGAGAACTCGACACCCGCGCCGCCGTAGATTTCGCGCACGACAGTTTCGATTTTCCGCCTGATATCCGCCTCCAGCGGATAGAGGAACTGAAAGTCGGCTGGGCGCCGGCACGCCGACTCGACCGCGCGCGCCAGTTCGACGGCGCCCGCGCCCCCGCGCGCCCAATGGTCGGTCATCACCGCGTCCGCCGCGCCGGCCTCGCGCGCGATTTTGCGCACCAGCTCGATCTCGGCTTCGGTATCGGTGCTGAACCTGTTGATGCCCACCACTGTCGGCACCCCGAATCGTTTCGCAATCCCGATCATGCTGACCAGGTTGGCAGCGCCTTTTTCGATGAGCTCCAGGTTTTCCCGCAAATACGTGCCCGGCAGGGGCCTGCCGGCCACCACGCGTGCGCCGCCTCCATGCATCTTGAGGGCGCGAATCGTTGCCACGATCACCGCGCAATCAGGCTTAAGCCCGCTGTACCGGCATTTGATGTTGCAGAATTTCTCCAGTCCCATGTCGGCGCCGAAGCCAGCCTCGGTGACGACGTAGCCGTCGGCGCCCACCAGCTTGAGCGCAATCTGATCGGCGATTATCGAGGAGTTGCCGTGCGCGATATTGCCGAAAGGGCCCGCGTGCACGAAGGCCGGCGTGCCCTCGAGCGTCTGCATCAGGTTCGGCATGATCGCGTCCTTCATCAGCACGGCAAGGGCGCCGCTCACGCCGAGATCGTCGGCGCTAACCGGCGCACCCTTGCGATCGGCGCCGATAACGATCCGGCCGAGCCGCTCGCGCATGTCTTCGAGCCCCACGGTGAGTGCGAGAATCGCCATGATCTCGCTTGCGACCGTGATGTCGAACCCGGTGGTGCGCGCCATCCCCTCTTCTTCCGGTCCTTGCCCGATCGTTATCTGACGCAGCATCCGATCGCTCGTATCGATCACGCGCCGCCAGGTTATGCTCGCGGAGTCGATATCGAGTCGCGCGAACCAGGAACGTTCCTCGTCGGTGAGATCGCCGGGGTCGGTCTTCGCGATTCCGAGCTTGCGCAACCGCCGGAGCATCACCGGGCTGAACCGGCGACGTCCGTCGCTGTTGGCCGGACAGAGCCGCTCGAACAGTTGCTTGTCGGTGAGCGAGCGCTCATGAAAAACGCGCGCATCGATCGCCGCGGCCAGCAGATTGTTGGCAGCGGTGATCGCATGAATGTCGCCCGTCAAATGGAGATTGAACTCCTCCATCGGGATGACCTGGCTGTAGCCTCCACCTGCCGCACCTCCCTTGATACCGAAAGTCGGACCCTGGCTCGGTTGGCGGATACAGGTGAAAACCTTTCTGCCCAGATGCGCGCCCAAGGCCTGGCTTAGACCGACGGTGGTCGTCGTCTTGCCCTCGCCCAAGGGCGTGGGCGTGATTGCGGTTACGACGACGTACTTGCCGTTCGGCGCGCTTCGGAGCCGTTCGCGAATGGAGAGGTGGACCTTGGCCTTCGTGCGGCCGTAGGGGACGATCTCGTCGGGCAGGATACCGGCCTCGGCGGCCACCTGCTCGATCGCAAGCGGTGCGGCCGCCTGCGCGATTTCGATATCGCTCGGAGCCGGCTGGATAATCCTAGTGAGTTTGTGCGCCATCGAAGTACGCTCTCTCGGCGTTTAGATTAACCGCGGGAAGCGCGAAAGCCCACGCGCGGCGATGATTGCGCGCGTCCCGCAAAATCGATCCATCCTGTCCGACGAGACAGCGGATGGCCAGACCCGCTGGCGCTGGTTCTGAACAGCTTCAT
>JAJYMR010000161.1 GCA_021786815.1 Deltaproteobacteria bacterium | reverse complement strand
AGGAACGGCGCGAGCGTGGAGACGCGGTTCATGATATTGCGCCGTATCATGATGCGGCTTTTCGCGACGATCGCCTCGGTGACGAGAAGATTGATGTCGCGATAGTAGTAGGCAAAGAGCAGCCTGTGCAGGAATCCACTCACCGGCACTCCGCCCGTGCCCTTGTAGAACGAGAACGCGTTGTCCGCGCCTACCGGGTAGTCGAACTCGGGCGTCGCGGCGTCAACCACGCTGTAGGGAGGATTTCCCTCGCCGAAATAGATGGCAGGCTGGGTTATCTTGATGCCGACGTTGGAGTCCGCCGGGATGTCCTTGACGTAGAAAATCGGCAGCCCTTCGGCGTCCTTCTTGTTGACCGGGCTCATCACGATCCCGCTTCCGTGGGTGAACTTGAGATGCCGGTTCACCCAGGTCTGCGCGTTTTGCGGCAGCAGGTTCACGTTGAGTTCGCGCGCCGACAGCATCACCTCCGTGTACTGTCCGCCGATCCAGTAGCGGTCGATATCAACGTCCTTGAAGTCGTAGTAGAGGCGGATCTCCTGGAGCTGGCGATAGGTCGCAAGCAGCGGCCGCGGATCCCAGAGCCGGATGTTCTTGATGGTCGGCTCGTCCTCTTGAAGCGAGGCGAGCGTCAACGTTCCCTTTCCGCCGAACGGCTTCACGTCGAACTGATCGACGCCGTAGGCTCGCCGCGTCATCTCGATATTGCGCTTGAGGTAGGGCTTCTCGATCCTGAGCTCGTCGGGCTTGACCCATAGCCGCTCGATCAGGGGTGCGGTGAAACTCATGAGCAGCGACGGCCCAAAGACGAGCACGAACGCGGCTGCGGGAAGCCGCATACCGCGCTCGCCCACGTTTGCGACACACAGGACCGCGGCGACCAGCGAAAGCACCACCAGCACCCAAAGGCCCGGCTGCCACAGCACGTGATCGACGTAACGGAGCCCGAAGACCACTCCATTGGTGTGCAGCAGAAGGCCGTAACGCTGGATCCAGTAGCTAATCGCGCGCTGCAGGAAGAAAACCCCGGCCAGGACCGAAAAATGCGCCGCCGCTCCCGAGCCTATGCGCGGCGGTGACTCGCGAAAATCCAGCGTGCCGCGAATCCAGTAGATTCCGGCCGTCATCGCGGCCGCCAGAAACAGAACCTGCAGGAAGAGATCGCGCAGGTCTCCAAGCAGCGGAAGCTCGAATACGTAGAATCCGACGTCACGCCCGAAGGCGTGGTCGCTCACGTGAAACGGCGTCGCGTAGAGCGCCTTCAGATACGTGCTCCATCCAGCCGCCTCGCCCTGGGCCGGCACGATCGCCAGCAGGCCGGCAATGACCAGCGCGAGCAGGCGCCACGGTATCCGATCGCTGAAGGCCCGGATGAGCTCCGGCAGGTTTATCTCGGTCATCTCGTCCTGCCGGCGCACCACGTGGAGCCTTTCGCGCTCCTTACTCAGCCCAATGGCCACCAGTGCGCTTGCGCCAATCGCGATGAATGACACGAGCCAGACCGCCGCGAAGATCGAAACCTGGGCGGCAACGATCGTGTTGAAGACGTCGCGATAGCCGAGCGAGCTGAACCAGAGAAAATCGACGAAGAACTGGTCCGCAACGCCCAGAACGATGAGCGCGGCGATCACGATCGCCGCAACTCCGAACAGGATTAGCCGGGAGCGCATCCGTGTCATTCGCCGCGCGCGATACGCGCAACGTGTTCGCGCACGACTTCAGCGGGACATAGCCATACGAACAGCTTGAGAGCGATATAGGCCGCAAGCAGCCAGTCGAGTTCCCCGATGATCGGGACGAAATCCAGCTCGATGGCCGGTGGCGAAAACATCAGCACCAGGATCAGAAACGGAACCATTTTGGCGACGAGCGACACCCGCTCGTCCTTCATCAGGCGGTAAAAGACGCGGACGAACTGCGGCAGATAGGCAACCATCCCGCCGATTCGCGCCGGCGTTAGCAGTTGCATCCGCAGGATGGACCGAAACATCTGCAAATTCCCCTTCGGAGCGCCATTCTAGCACAGCATCGCTTGCACTTTGCCAGAGTTGGGCCAAAACACGCCGCGGCCCTTTTCTGATAAGCTCCGATTAGCCATGCGGGAGGCTTTCTGGTCTTGAAGCGACACATGACACTTGGCGATTTCCTGGTCGCCTACCTGCGCCGGATGGGCACGGATTGCGTCTTCGGCATCCCGGGCGATCTCGCCCTGAAGCTCTTCTTCGCGCTCGGGCGCCATCGCGGACTCGACATCAGGACGTTCTCGCACGAGCCCGGCGTGGGCTTCGCCGCCGACGGATACGCGCGCGCAACCGGCAAAATCGGCGTGATCTGCGTCACCTATGGCGCCGGCGGCCACAACATGGTGAATCCCGTGGCAGGCTCGTTCTCCGAGCGCGTGCCTCTGCTGATCTTTTCCGGCGGCCCGGGTGAGGAGGAACGCAAGCTCGGCACGCTCATCCATCATCAGGCGCGCGAAATCGAGTCGCAGGTCCGCATCTATCAGGAGGTCACCTGCGCCGCGCGCGTGCTCACCGATCCGCTGCGCGCCGCCGAACAGCTCCACGACGTGGTGCGCGCCGTATGGCGCGAGCAGCGCCCCGGCTACGTCGAAATCCATCGCGACATGGTGGACCGCGAAATCGCGGTCCCCGACGAGCTGCTCGAATGGGACGGCCGGCTGCATTTCCGTGGTTCGGATCCCGCGAAGACCGAAGAGGCCGCGCGCGAAACGGCCGCCATGTTCAACGAGAGCAGGCGTCCGGTGCTGATCGTCGGCATCGAGCTCCACCGCTACAAGCTCTCGCATGAAGTGCTCGAACTGGCCGAGGCTCTCGGCGCTCCGGTCTTTGCGACCGTGCTCGGCAAGGGCGCCTTTCCGATGGACCATCCGCTTTATATGGGCGTCCACGTGGGGCCGATCAGCCCGCCGCCGATCGTCGCGCGAATGGACGAAGCGGACCTGGTGGTGAATCTCGGATGCCTCAAGACCGACATGAACTTCGGCAACCGCCCGCCGCAGATAATCCAGGGTCGAACCGTGTGGGCCGTGGACCGGCGAGTGGACGTCAAGTACCACACCTACACCGACGTCGGCATTCGGGAGTTCGTGCGCGCCCTG
>JAJYMR010000176.1 GCA_021786815.1 Deltaproteobacteria bacterium | reverse complement strand
GACGGCGCGGATGGGCGCCGAGATGCGAACCGCGATGCTGGATGCGGAGCGCGACGACGATATCCGCGCGATTATCGTGACCGGCGCCGGGAAGGCCTATTGCGCCGGCGCGGACATGGGGACGCTTAGCGAGATTTCGAAGGGACGCGCCTCGGCAACCCAACGCGCGGGCGAGAACCTGCCGGAGGGCGTGCGCGCCGACTATCAGACGCCGTACTCGTGGCCGCTTGCGCTCAAGAAACCGGTTATCGGCGCGATAAACGGCGCGTGCGTCGGCCTCGGGTTCACCTTGTGCCTCTATCACGACATCCGGATCGCCTCGGAGCGCGCCCGGATGGGGCTGATTTTCGTTCAGCGCGGTCTTGCGATCGAGCACGGGTCGAGCTGGATGCTGCCCAGGATCGTCGGCCTTTCAAAGGCGGTTGAACTTGCCGTCACGGGGCGGCTGGTTGACGCGAACGAGGCGCTCGAAATGGGACTGGTGAGCCGCGTGGTCCCGCAAGACAAGCTGATGGAGACGGCGCGGCGGCTTGCGGCGGAGATTGCCGCCAAATGCTCGCCGCTCGGCGTCTGGCAGGCGAAGAAAATGATCTACGACCACTTGTTTACGGATCTTGCCACGGCGATTCGCGAGGACGACGCCTCGATGACGATGATGACGCAGTCGGAGGATTTCAAGGAGGGCGTAAGGGCGTTTGTCGAGAAGCGTCCGGCCCGCTTCACAGGCCGATAGACTGGTAACGCGGCGCAGCGGGGAAGCGCGCTAGTTTTCGAGCGGATGCTTGAACTTGCGGTCGGGGTGACGGACGGCGAGAACCGGACAATGGGCTTTCTGCACCACGCGCTCGGCGACGCTTCCCATCAGCACATGGGCGAGTCCGGTGCGTCCATGGGTGCCCATGACGACCAGGTCGACGTTCTCGGCTTTCGCGGTATGGATGATTTCGAGAAACGGAGAACCGACCTTGAGCATGCTTCTCGCGCGAAGCCCGCTGTCGCGCAAGCGCGTTACGATCTTGTCCAGTTCGCGCTGCGCGAGCAGCCTCTGCTCCTCGGCGATTCGCGACATCGCGCCCACGTCCATCATCGGGCCGAGATCCGGACTCACCATGACGGGCGGAAGCGGCTGGTCAACGTGCAGGACGAGCATCTCAGCCGAAAAACGCCGCGCTATCTCTTCGGCGTAGCCGAGAGCGAAGGCTGAATCCTCGGAAAAGTCAGTCGCGCAGAGGATCTTGTTGAAGGTCGGCACGATGCGCGAACGATACAACTCCGCAAATCGCGGAGCAAGCGGGCTGCGAAACCGGCCCGACCGGGCGGTTTCGGCCCGGATTTCGAGCTACTCGACCGCAAAGCGCATCCCGAACTACAATTGTCGAAACGAGGTCTCGGTGGCGAATGCGCAGGCGACCCGGATTCACGGTACAGGATTTCGAAAAGGCCCTCGACGAGTTCTTCGACGAGATGCTCATCTCGCGATGGCGCGGAGCGGCGGCCGAGCCCGGGGAGTTCGAGCGCTCCCGGGTGATCGAGCGGCCCGACCATTACGAGGTCTGCATCGAGATGCCCGGTGCCGACCCCAAACATATCGAGGTCAACGTCGTCGGGCAGCGACTGCACGTGCGCGTGCCGTCGGGCGAGGGGCATCTCGAAAGCAGCTATTCCTTCGCGCACAGGATCGATCAGGACAGGGTGAGCGCGCGATGGACCGACAACACGCTCGTGATCACGCTACCCAAACATAAACCAAGGCAAATCAGGATCGCGAAGGGTTGAGCTCCGCCCCGCCGATCCAGGGCTGATCCGATGGCTGAGAACATCGACCGTGGCGATTCGCATACCCGCGAGCAACTGAAGCCCGCCGCGCCCGCGCGCGAGCTGGGTGTGGCCGAACTGCGCGGTGCAATCCCCTTGGAACCCGCCGAACTGCTGCGCGCCGCAAGCGACGGCAAGGCAACCGAGCTTCTGGGCCAGGGACGCGCGCTTGACGCTATCCGCATGGCGATCGGGATCGACGCGCCCGGCTACAACGTCTACGTCTGCGGATTGCGCTCGCGTGAGGAGCGCGAATCGGTGCTCAAGCTCCTGCACGAAAGAGCGGCGCGGATGCAGGTGCCGGGCGACTGGGTTTACGTGCACAACTTCCACGCGCCGGACGCCCCAAGGGCCATCTATCTGCGCGCGGGCAAGGGACCCGAGTTGCACGACCGCATGAACGAGCTGGTCGGCTTCATCATCGAGCAGCTCCCAAAGGCATTTAGGCGCGAGGACTTCGACCAGGAGCGCACGACGCTTCGCGACAAGTACAACAAGCGCGCGCAGGAGCTGTTCGGCGGGCTCGAAGAGCGCGCCCGCACGCGCGGCTTCGCCATCCAGAGCGCGCCCACCGGCCAGATTATTTTCATCCCGCTCATCGAGGGCCGGATGCCGGAATCGCCCGACGAACTGGCGCGCGTGATGTCGGAGAAGTCGGACGAGGAGCGTGAACGGCTCGCCAAGGCGCAGCAGGAGCTTCAGGACGAACTCGGAGGCCTGCTGCTCAAGCAGCAGGAGCTGATGCGCGAGCTGCTCGAGGACATCCGCGCCATCGAGCGCGCCTTCGCCGCCCGGCTCATAAATCCCGCCGTCGAGGAGATAAAGGGGCACTTCGACAACCCCGCAGTGCATTCCTACCTCGACGAGATCGCCGAGCACATGTTGAACCATCTCGACCGCTTCCGCGAGGCGCCGGAGGGCCGCGGCGAGCTCGCGCCGCGCCGCGGCGGTCCTCCCGCGCCCGCCGATGGTCCGCGATGGGTCGAGTATCAGATCAACGTGATGGTCGATAATTCGGGGTTGAGCGGCGCGCCGGTCGTGCTCGAAAACGCGCCCTCATACCGGAACCTCTTTGGCACCATCGAGCGCTGGATAGACCCGTTAGGCCGCGCCGGCACCAACTTCATGCGTATCGTGAGCGGCTCGTTCCTCAAGGCCCACGGCGGCTTTCTTATACTCGACCTCGAGGACGCGATAATCGAGCCGAACGTCTGGAAGACACTCAAGCGCAGCCTCAAGTCCGGCCGGATGACGGTCGAGACGTTCGAGCCGTTTCCTTTCTTCTCGGTGAGCGGCCTTCGCCCTGAGATC
>JAJYMR010000209.1 GCA_021786815.1 Deltaproteobacteria bacterium | reverse complement strand
GGAGGTACAACGCGAGACTGCGTCGGACTGTCAAATGGCGGAGGGGGTGGGATTCGAACCCACGAAGGACTCATCGCCCTTGCCGGTTTTCAAGACCGGTGCCTTCAACCGCTCGGCCACCCCTCCACGCCTCATCAGTCAAACACTTACAGTATCACTGGCTTCTACGCGACGATTCGAGTGCCCACTTATTGCCCACTTTTCCCCGGTTTCCGCCGCAGTGCCCATTTTATCCAGGATGATCTGCTTCAGCCGGCCGCCGACCGCTATCTGCCAGTTGCGCTTGCCGAGAACCGGATCAGCGTAACGCTCGTCCCATTCCTGCCGCGCTTTAAGATAGACCGTGCCTTCCATACCGGTGCCTCGTTACCGAACTTCGAGCACGCATTGTGAAATTCGTGCTCGCAGGATTCACGAGGTGAGCAAAACGCTTGCCAGAGAGGCGGGGAACGATACTGCAGATGGGCACCCTAGGATTCGGCGGCGTCCGGCGTCATCGGACTTGATGTGATCTAAGATGACGACGATGGGTCGTTTCGGTACGCCGGTCACGATCTTCCAAAGCGTCAGATCGCCTCGAACGACATTGGCGATTCGTGGCGCCGGCCGGTAAGCTCTCTGGATGGAATCAGTCTTACGCGGAAGCTGTCTCTGCGGAGCGGCCACGTACCGGGTGTCGGACCCCTTCTGAGCTTTGTGCACTGTCACTGCTCGCGCTGTCGCAAGGTGACAGGCAGTGCGCACGCTTCGAACCTGCGCGTTACGCCCGATCAATTTTCGTGGACTTCGGGGCAGGAACTGACGGTCCGGTTTGATCTGCCCGAGGCGCAGAGCTTCGCGACTACTTTCTGCTCGCGCTGCGGCTCACCGCTGCCGCATCTAACGCGCAGCGGACGGAGCGTCATAGTGCCCGCTGGGTCGCTCGATACCGAGCCATCCTGTCAACCGGAGTGCCACGCTTACTGGGACTCGCGATCAAGCTGGACTTGTGGCGAAGAGGAATTGCCTCGCCTCTCCAGAGCCGCAGCCTAGCGTTCGCGAATCAGAACGTCCGGCGTAGCTGTGCGGACAGCTTGGATGAGCACGCTGCAGAGTTTGTCAGGAGTGTCGGCCCTTACGGGAGTCCTTGGATCGAGTCGACGCAACGTAGCAAGCAGTAAGCTAGCGGCGAATACCCAGAAGTGGTTGTGTCTTGGCGCCTCGATCTGGCCGATAAGCGCTTCAAATCGATCGGCGAACGGCGGATAGTCTTCGGTTTCCGCGCGTGCTTCGGTCAAAGTTGCCTCCTAAACAAAGAAGGCTCCGAGCGCTATCGCCATTGCTCGTTTCATCAGAATCAGGTCGGCCGACCAGGATGTCGTCTTCGCGTACGAGTCGATCTTCGCGAGCAGGAAGTCTCGCGCGAACACATCGCAGGCAATCTCCTCATCGGGACGGCGCGGCGGCGCGTTCTTGTCTTTCGCGAACATCACGTGCTGAACTTCATGCAAAAAACCGTACGCAGTCGCCATAATCGCCAGATCGAAGACGGCCTTTTGCTCAGCGCTCAAGGAGGAGCGATCGGCCATGGGATCCGGGAGGTCAAGGGGCCACGCGACATCGTCTGCGGACTGCGCGGCTACGGCATTACGCACAACGTAGAGGAGTCCTTCGAATGACGCCCGAGCTTTCTCCAAGCCTTGATCCCTCTGCATCATCTCCAAGTCGATGGAACATCCAGTAGCGAGGGCAAGCAATACATGTGGGCTGTAGCAGACGAACATCCGCCAGGCCGAATGAGCAAGGACCCAAAGAATGCGCATCGTCTTGTTATCGAACTCGATTACCTTGCCACGCGATCTGAAGCCAATCTTCAGCGAATCGGAAACGACAGCGAACTGTAGATCGTATTTCGCCCAGATCTCCCGGAGTTCGGCTGCCCGTTCTGGAACACTGTCGACGATTACACGCTCGGCAATGGCTTGATCCACAGGCCGGAAATTGAAACCAGGCGTCTTCATTTTAGTTTGAGAATTGTCGCTGATCTCATCGGATGCATGAGCAGCACGGGGCACCGCTGATACGCCGATACTGATTGCAGTGGCAATAAATCACGTCAGACGCGCGATCCATCTTGTATCCGACCGCGCGCACAGGCACCCGCCGTTGAACGGCCCGTCCATCATCGCGTTGGGTTCCTTCACAACCGAGGCGTCGCTTTTATCGTGGCGCTAGCGCGCGGGTAACGGCCTCTGGCTCGCGCGCAATCACGGTCAGAAAAATGCGCGCCGTTCGGTCTGGCGTCCTGCGATGTTGTTCCCAATCCTGCACGGCGTCGATGGCGAACCCGAATCGCCGGGAAAATTCCGATTGGGAGCACTTCAGCTTTTTCCTCAGCGCCTTGACATCGACTTCATCCGGCACATGCACAACGAAGCCATCGGTGACCTCACCCCGCGCGAACGCGCGAGCTTCCTTGGCCGCCTTGATGAGCCTCATTCCAATCTTAGACACGATGCTTCACTCCCTTCCTGTACTCTCGAACGATATCCCCCAAAATGCCCTTCAACTCGTTCCTTTCCGCTTTGCTCAGGTTCGCTTTATCTCCCTTGGAATAGACAGCCAACAAAAACACCGGCACGTCTTTGCCGGAATAAAATGTGATCACGCGATACCCACCGCTCTTTCCTTTACCGCGACCCGCAACACGGACCTTGCGGGCGCCGCCAGTGCCGTTGATTTCATCACCAACTTCCGGGTGGTTGGCGATCGTCTCAATCACTGAATCCCTGTCGCCTTCCGTTAGGCCGGCGGCCTTGGCGTCAGCGAGATAGGACGGTGTCTCGACGACGGTGTGCATTCTCGACTCTATACGGCAATGCCGTAGATGTCAAGCGAATGGCCGGAGGGAATCAGTGCCCACTTCCGGATTTATCCACAGGATCTGAGACGATCGCGACCGACAGAAAACCCTTATATTTCCGCCATAATATGACGTGAGGTAATCTCGCAAAACCCTTCGGGCAAGATTTCAAGACCGGTGCCTTCAACCGCTCGGCACGCCGCACGCTTTCCAAATGAAGCACTTACGGCATTTCCGCTCTCGGCGCGGCCGTTGGCGACTTCTGCGACGCCCGCTCGAATGGGAAGTAGCCA
>JAJYMR010000219.1 GCA_021786815.1 Deltaproteobacteria bacterium | reverse complement strand
CGAGTATCGACTCGGCGCGCGTCTCGACTTCGACATAGCCGAGCGCCTGCAAGTGTTCCGACATGACGGCAACACCCGGCAAAATACCGGCCATCGGCCATGTCACGCCGTCGAGCGTGAGGAGCGCCTCGCTCAGGTACATCAGGCCCCCGCATTCCGCGTAAACCGGCCGTCCCGAGCGCGCAAACGCCCGCACCGCGTCGAGCATCGGGCGATTTTCCGAAAGCCTTTGCGCGAGCGCTTCGGGATATCCGCCGCCAAAGTAAAGTCCGTCAACGTCGGGAAGCCGCGCGTCGTGGCTCGGCGCGAAATTCGCCAGTTCAGCCCCGAGTGCGCGCAGGCGCGCGAGATTGTCCTCGTAATAAAAATGAAATGCGTCGTCGAGCGCGACTCCAAGCCGGCATCGCACTTCGTCCGGCGCATTTTGCGCAGCCGGAGTTTCAACGCCCACGAGCGCCGGCGCGGAACGCGCAATCGCAAGGATCGCGTCGAGGTCGAGCCATTCGGCGGCGAGCCCGGCCCAATCGCGAATCGACGATTCCGGCAACGACTCGGCGTTTGCGGCGTGAAGCCCGAGATGGCGCTCCGGGAACGCGAGATCTGGCGCGGCTGGAAATCCGCCGGCGACCGGAATCCGCGTCGAGGCCTGCCGAAGAAGCTCCAGATGCCCCCGGCTGCCGACACGATTGCATATCAACCCTGCCAGGTTGAGTCCCGGGTCGAATTGCGCGTATCCGAGCGCAATTGCGGCCACGCTGCGCGCCATCGCGGAGGCGTCCACGACCAGCATCACCGGCGCACGAAGCCATTTGGCGATCTCCGCGCTGGAACCTTCGTCGCTCGTGGGCGCGGCCGAGTCGAACAGCCCCATCATTCCCTCGATAATGGCGATATCGAAACCGCGCGACGCCCGGGCAAAGGTCGCGAGCACGGCGTCGCGCCCCATCATCCATCCGTCGAGGTTGTGCGAGCGCGCGGCCGCCGCGCGTTCGTGGTAGGTCGGATCGAGATAGTCCGGACCGCACTTGAACGCGGCGACGCGAAGCCCGCGCGCCCGCATCGCGGCGACAAGCGCCACGGTCGCGGTCGTCTTGCCTGCGCCGCTTGCGGTCGCGGCGACCATGAGGCGCGGGATTGTGAGCGCCGATTCGATCACCGCACGATTCTACTACATACGCTCCCGGCGTTGAGGCCGCCGCCGAGGCCGACCTACTCGGCCACGCGCAGCAGCACGTCGTTCACAAGGCGTTCGAATTGCCGCTTCTGGTCGAATGCCGTGATTCTGAGCGCGATCGCCTTGGCGCCGTCGCGCACGAGTTGGCGCAGATGCTCGACACAGGCGGCGGGCGGTCCGGCTGCGGTCCACGCCTCGACCATCTCTTGCGAGAAAACCGGCCCGTAATATTCGTCGAGAAAGCGCTTGGACTCATCGAGCGCGGCGGCGCGGTCAGGGTTGATATTGATGTTGTGGTACTCGAGGTTGGGGAAGGTTTCGGGGTCCTTGCCCGCATCCTTCAGGTACTGCGACAGCTTCGCCCAGTTGTTCGCGAACATCCGGGGAAAAATTTGCACCGTCATCCAGCCGTCCGCGATAAGCGCGACGCGCCGCAGCGGCTTCTCCGCCGCCGTCGGCATCGGATTGGCCGCAATCCAGATCGGGCAGGGATTCTGCACCGGCTTCGGGGCCACGGTCACGCCGGAAAATTTCCGGTATTTGCCGTTGAACGTGACGTTGTCCTCGCTCCACAGCCTGCGGCAGATTTCGATATTTTCGGCCATCCGATTCCCGCGCTGCGGGTCCGTGACGTTCCAGATAGCGCCCTCGCGCGCGCTGGTTCCTCCCGCGACGATTCCGGTGCACGCCGCAAGCTGCATTCGTCCGTTCGAGATCATGTCGAGCGTCGCCCATTGGTAGGCGAAGACGATTGGATCGCGCAGCGGAAAGCTCGCCATGCATCCGACCCCGAGCCGCACCCGCTGGGTCACTGAGCTGAGCGCACCGAGCAGCGTCAGCGATTCGGGGCGCGGCTTCGCCATTATGCTGTCTCCCACCCATACCGAGTCGAAGAACGGTGAACGATCGGCGGCGGTTGCGAGGCTCAGCATGTCGTTCCATGAGCCCACACCGAAGAGAACACCACGTTGAGGAATCGTGAATCCAAACCTGATCTTTCCGCCTGCCATTTCGAACCTCTCTTGCGAAAAACTGCCCGGCCGCTCTGTCAGCGGGAGTCCGGGTTTGCGGAAATCCTGAGCCGTGCGCCCTGCGCAAGCTCGCGGTCGAGCGCGACGGCGCCTTGCCCGGTTCCGGTCAGGACAGCTTCGTAAGGTGCCGCTTCGCGCGGACCAAGAGAAAGCGCGAGCGGGCCTGCGGGTGAACGCGGCGACACCAATTCGATTTCATGCGGTCCCATTGTGAGCCGAATTCCCGCCGCGTCGAGAGCGCCGCGCTCCACAGGCTTTCCTTTGCCCGGCACCGTGCCCGCGTACCACGAAGCGGCGCGCTTCGCGTCGCGCACGGCGACGGTCAGCCGCTCGATTCCGCGTGCGCCGTTCGGGTGAGTCCGCTCGCGCGGCACGCGCTCGTCGCGCGGAGTCTCGTCCCTGATGAGGAACGGAACTGCGCCATTGAAAGGCGGATTTGGAATGGAGAGCGTCCACTTGAGCAGGTAGCCGTCAGGGCGCTCGCGCGACATTGCAACCGGATCGCTGATCGCAACGCCCGCGCGCCGAAGCGCTTCGACATCGGCCGCGAGGTCATCGCTGCGAACGCAAAAATCGACCAGTCCGCCACCTTGCTCGAGCGCCTGGTACCACGGGTGGCCTGTCACGGGTGCGAGAAAGGCGATCAGCTCGATATACGATCCGTCAGCAAAAGCGATGAGCGCGTTGTGTGTGCCGATATTGTGGCGTCCGCCGCGCACCACGGTGAAGCCGAGTGCGCCGTAGGCTTTGACAGCTTCGTCAAGCTCTTTGACCACGACAACGAGATGGTCGATCGCTTCGAACACGGCGCATCCCTCCGGCGGAAAAGACGGCGCTCCGAAGCCCTGAATACCGAACTGCGCGTCACTCCGGCAAGGAGCATCGTCGACCGGGGTTGCGAGGTTTGGCGGCAGGCACGATGATGGCCTGGTATGGAAGAACGCGTCGTCAGGCAAAGCTGGGATCCGGAGCGTTACGCCCGAAACGCACGCTATGTCGCGGACCTTGGCGCGCCGGTGCTCGAGCTTCTCGCGCCGAAGCCGGGTGAGCGGATTCTCGATCTGGGATGCGGCGACGGAGCGCTCACGGAAAAGCTGATTCAGGCGGGAGCGTCGGTGGTCGGCGCCGACGCGTCGGAAGAGATGGTTCGCGCCGCGCGGGCGCGCGGAATCGACGCACGCGCAGTTAGTGCATACGAATTGCCGTTCGAGCGCGAGTTCGACGCGGTCTTCTCCAACGCGGCGCTGCATTGGATGCCCGACGCGGACCGCGCGATTTCGCGCGTCGCTCGCGCGCTCAAGCCGGGCGGACGGTTCGTCGCCGAGATGGGCGGGCATGGATGCTGCGCGGCGATCATCGTCGCCATAAGCGCGGTGCTGGCTCGGCGCGGAATCGACGCGCGCACGCTCAACCCGTGGTACTTTCCCACTGTTGACGATTATCGGGGGCGGCTCGAGCGGGCCGGATTCGAAGTCGATTATATCGCGCTGATTCCGCGCCCGACTCCGCTTCCCGCCGGTATCGAGGGCTTTCTCGAGACCTTCGCAGGAAATTTCTTCCGCGACCTCGATGCCGAGGACCGTGCTCGCGCAAAGGCAGAGGTCGCCGAGCTGTTGAAACCGGCTCTATGCGACGGCGCGGGGCGATGGACTGCGGATTACATCCGGCTTCGCTTCGCGGCGCACCTCGCAGGCTGAGCCGCCGCGGCTCGTTTCATCCGAGCGCGCCCGCCGCGACCAGCTCGCCGATTCGTTCCGCGTCGTAGCCGAGGATCTCTTCGAGCACATACTGGTTGTCCTGTCCGAGCGTCGGCGCGGCGCGCCCGACCTTCGCCGGCGTGCGCGAAAGCTTCGCGCGCGGCCCTTCGACAAAGGTCGTCCCCTGATGGGGATGCGAAAGCTCGACGAAATGCTCGCGATGAACGACCTGCGGATCGTTCAAATACTCGCGGCTGTTTTCAACCACGTGCGCGGGAATCGAATTGGCCTGAAGCCGCTTTTCCATCTCGAGTTCGTCAACGGTGCGCGTCCAGTCCGTGACTAACGCGTCCAACTGTTCCGCGTTCTCCAGCCGCGCGGGCAGGGCGGCGAAACGCGGATCGCCGGCAAGCTCCCGACGGCCCATCAGCGAGCACAGTGTGCGGAAATGCTCGTCGGTCTTGCACACGATCGCGACCCATCGATCCTTGCCCTTGGCCGGATAGACTCCGTGCGGAGCGAACCGTGGGTCGCGATTTCCGGCCCGGATCTGCGAGTGCCCGTTCGCCGAGTATTCGAGCAGAGCCGGCGCGAGAAAATGAAGCGAGGACTCGGTCTGCGACTGGTCGATATATTGGCCCTTGCCGGTGCGGCGGCGATATTCCAGCGCCGCGAATATCGCGATCGCGGTGAAGCGCGGCGCAACGTAATCGGTGTACGCGCCGAACGGACCGGCGGGCGGCCGATCCGGCCATCCGGTCAGATGGTGAAAGCCCGCGAGCGCCGCGGCCAGATTGCCGAAGCCTGCGAAGCTCGAAAGAGGCCCCGTCTGTCCCATCAGGCAGGTGCTCACCATGATGATGTCGGGTTTGATCTCGCGCAGTGAATCGTAGCCCAGTCCCCACGCGCGCATCGCCTTGGGCGAGAACGACTCGCATACCACGTCAGCCCATCGCACGAGGTCGAAGATGACTTCACGGGCGCGGGGATTTCCGAGATCGAGCGTGAGTCCGTACTTGCCCGCGTTGCAATTGCCGAACAACGCCGAGCCTTCCGGATCGGGACGGTTGCGCCGAAACGGCTGAAGCGTGCGCGCGATATCGACTCGGAGCGGCGATTCGACCCTGACGATCGTTGCGCCATAATCGGCGAGCATCCGCGTCGCCGCCGGGCCGGCCATCACCCACATGAAGTCGAGGATTTTTACGTCCTTGAGCGGCGAAGCCATTCAGATAATCCCCTTGCGCGCGAGACCGGCCAGTTCATTTTCTCCAAGCCCCAACTCGCCCGCGTATATATCGCGATTGTGCTCGCCAACCATCGGGGGCCTTAACCGATATGTCACGGGGCTCTCGTGGAACTTCGCGAACGGTCCCGGATACAGGAACGAACGGCCAAGCTCGGGATGCTCCATCGGACGGAAATAGTCGCGCGAGCGCAGGTGCTCGCTTTGCGCCACCTCCTCGACCGTCGTCACGGGCGCGAACAGGAAGCCCTTATCGAGCGAGAGGTCGAGCAGCTCGGCTTTCGTGTGCGCGGCGGTGAAGGACGAGACGATCTTCTTGACGCGCTCGTACTCCTCGATCGGCTCCTTGCCGGTCATAAGCAGCTCGCCGTATGCGATCCAGTCCTTGTCGCGCGTCGCCTCGTCGCACCATCCCTGCTCCCACAGGTAATGCATCAACTTTTTCGTGAACACGCCGAGACCCGAACCGAACAAGAACGTAAGCGACACCCATCCGTCCTTTGCCGGCCATACCAGTTGCACCTTGAGCGGCCCGAGCTTGACGCCGCCCGCAATCCTGAGACCCTGGTCGGCCTCGAACGGCGCGGCAAGGATGCCGGACTGGGTTGCGAGCGGGAGCGACTGCTGCGCGGAAACGTCGATGTACTGGCCGAGCCCGGAGGCGACGCGCTCATGATGCGCGGCGAGAGCGGCAACCGCGGCGTCGGCGCACGCGTGCAGATAGGCCTGCGGAACGCTGACTCGGACCGGGGCGCGATCTTCGTCGCCGGTCAGAGCCAACGGACCTCCGGCCGCCATCAGCACCAGGTCGGCGTCCGCGTATCGCGCTTTCGGCCCGTCCTGCCCGAACGGCGAGATCGACACGTAGATAAGCCGCGGGTTGAGCGCGCGGAGGTCTTCGTAACCGAGGCCGAGCGAGGCGAGACGGCCCACGTCGTCGGACTCGATCAGAAAATCTGCGCCGCGCGTGAGCCGGAGCAGTAACTCGCGTCCCTCGGGGTGCGCGATGTCGAGCGTGATGCCGCGCTTGTTGCGATTGTAGGCCCACCAGTAAATCGACCGGTCGGGATGCGGCAGGTCTTCGTAAAACGGGCCGATTTTCCGCGCCGGCGACCCGCCCGGCGGCTCGATCTTGATTACGTCGGCGCCGAGATCGCCAAGAATCTGGCCGCAGAGCAGGCCGCGTTCGGTCGTGAGGTCCAGCACTCGATACGGCGATAGCATCGCAAGCTGCCCAGGTCCTTTCCGCTGCGACCGGGCGCGGCCCAAGCGGGCGTCCCGGGTCGGACAACGGCATATTTGCCGATGATCGTTGCGAGCACGAACCGCTTTGCGGGCGTCGGGCGAAACCGAACGAAGCGATCACCGGCGGCGACGTAGTGCGGCTTCGTTGCGGAACGCCTGGCCAACAGGAGCGGCGTGCGGACGGCTTCCAATCCCGCCCCTGAGGATTGGCCGTCCTGTCCACGCTTAGACCGGGGGCGAACCGGGCGTCAATAGAGCATGCCCCGGATGAAGAGCGCGGCGGGCTTTTGCCAGCCGGCCCGTACGAGGACTACACTTCGCGATCGAGCCGCCCGGACGCAGGCACGCGCCCGGTTGCGCAAGCGCGATCACGAAGCGGAGCGCCGACCCATCATGAAGATCGATCTCTTGTACGAAATGGAGATGCTCAAGCCGTGGGGCCCGAACGCCGAGTACAACACATACTGGGAGGCGGTCGAGCAAATCGAACTGGCGGACAGGATGGGCTTCGACACCGTCTGGGAGGTCGAGCATCATTTTCTCGAGGAGTTCTCGCATTCGCCCGCGCCCGAAGTCTTTCTTGGCGCGATCGCGCAGCGCACCCGGAACATCCGTATCGGACAGGGCGTCGCGCTCCTGCCCTGGAAGTTCAACCATCCGATTCGCGTCGCCGAGCGCGCCGCCGTGCTCGACATCATGAGCAAGGGGCGTCTTGAGTTCGGCACCGGGCGCTCGAGCGTCGTCGAGCAGATGGGATTCGATCTCGATCCCGCCGAATCGCGCGAGATGTGGCAGGAGGCGGTCCGGATCATTCCGCAGATGTGGATGCAGGAGCGGTTTTCGTACGACGGGCGGTTCTTCAAGATCCCGGAGCGGCCGATTATTCCCAAGCCGATACAGAAACCGCATCCGCCGATGTGGGTCGCGGCGACCAGCCCCGAGACGTGGGAACTGGCAGGGTTGAACGGCCTTGGATGCCTCGGGCTTACCGTGTGGGTCGATCTGCCGGAACTGCAGGAGCGGATGAAGCGCTATCGCAACGGGCTCAAGCGATGCACTCCGGCGGGCGCGTTCATCAACGACAAGGTGGGAGTCTTTACGATCGGGCACTGCGCCGAGACGACCAAAAAGGCGATCGAAAACGGCGGCGTGGACGCCACGATGTGGTACGTGACGTACGTTTTCCGCGGCCTTGCGAGCGTGCCGAAGGAGATGCTGGGCAAGGTGCCGGGAACGCTGCCTTACGAGGACGTGGTCAAGCAGTTCCCGCTCTTCGAGCGCTACGAGAAGTACGGCAATGTCACCTTCGACGAGATCGACGAGCGCGACATGGTGATTGTCGGCGACCCCGACAAGTGCATCGAGAAACTGAAGCGCTACGAAAAGGCGGGAGCCGATCGGGTGCTATGCATCATGCAGGTCGGCGGCCTCAAGCACGAGCACGTGATGAAATCGATCGAGCTGTTCGGCAAATACGTGATCCCCGAATTCAAGGATTGAGCGCACAGCGACGCATGCGGCTTGCTTGCGTGGCATCGCGCCACGGTTCAGGGACTTCAAGGTCGCGGCAAATTTTGCGCGCCAGCAAGTCGTTGATTTCGCTATGACGAGGAATTGTGGGGGATTTGCCCCTGGCACGGTTCACATACACCGTGTGATTTCCTCCCTCGCGCAGCATGGCGCAGCGGCGGCCGAAATCCATCGATAACGCTCTGCGTCAGCGCGATTCGGGCTGGGAGGGCGCGGCGGTCGCGCCCGATTGCTGCGCACCGTTGGAGAGGTTCTCGAGGCTTGCGCCGAGCGACGTTGGGACCTGCTTCTCAGCCTCCTCGGCGGTGCTTGGGCCTTTTCCAAGCTTCTTTTGGTACTGATCGATGATCGTCTGGCGGACGTCTTGCTGGGAAGTATCGGGTTTGATTCCCTCGCCGTGCGCGAACTTAAGGCGGTCCTCGGGACTCATGTGCAGCCAGATCTGGCTCGCCTGCATCGAGTTTCCCCGCATCAACGCCTCGGCGAACGACTGCTGTGGCGACGGCCTCGACCAACATCCCGCGAGCACGGCGGTGCAGAGCGCCAGCGCCGTTATTTCAACCGCGCGTGTCATGATACCTCCCCGCAACCATCGCGCATCGCCCCGCGCGGTATCGCGGCTCGACATCGCGCCCGCGCTCGACGAGGGAAACGCCATATCGTCTATATCTACGCGTGTGTTCGGCGGGGGTCCACGGTGCGAGGAGTCCTATCGCGGTGCGGACGACGAAGCGCGGCTGTCCCGGTCCGCGCTCATTGCGACGCGGCGACCTTGCCGAGGCCGCTTCCGTCGATCTTCACCTGGTAAACCTGGCCCGAAGTCTTCCTTGCCACGTCGCTGCTGTAAAAGAAAAAGAGCGTGGGCTGCTTGCCCGCCGAGGCGCCGAGCAGTTCGAAATATTCGCCCTTGCCGACGATTATTTTCGTGCGGCCTTTTGCGCAGTCGAACACGTAGAGACCCGGATGGTCCCCGAACAGGCCGCCGACGGAGTAGGCGAGCCGGTTTCCCGGCAGCCAGGCAAGCCCGGTGACGTCGTTGACGCTCAACACCGGATCGAGGTCGCGCGTGACCGTAAGGACGCGGAACCCTCCGATCTGAACGGTTGCGATATTCGCGACGCATCGTTCGTTCAGGGACGGATATTTCCCCGCCGCCGCGGTCGCGGTGACCGCAAGCTTTGGCGCCGATTCGCCGGCGGCGCGGCTCGCCTTGGGGCGCAGGAGGATCGGAAAAATCGCGAACACAGCCGCGACGATTACTGCCTTGCATCGCAAGTTCATGGCGCCCGATTCTACACCGCTTCGGCCTGCGATGGACAAAGCCTCGCGACTGTCCGATTGCGTGCGCGATTATCCACCCGCCGGTTTCCACTGCTCCCGGCATCGGAACTTGAGGATTTTCCCGCATGGTGTGAAGATTGAGGCTTGCAAGAGAACGCTGGGACTGGGGCATGTCCCAATAATTCACAATCCGGAGGACCGGCTATGCGCGCCGCGGTAATGCGGAACAAAAGACTCGTTGTTGATAACATCCCGGCACCTGAGCCCGGACCGGGCGAAGTGCTGGTCAAAACGCTCGCCTGCGGCATCTGCGGCTCGGATCTGCACGCGCTCAGGTTCGCGGAAAAACTGGTCGAAGGGGCGCGCAGATCGGGCGGCGCTTTCGTGATGGACCTGAACCGCGACATCGTGATGGGCCACGAGTTCTGCGCGGAAATCGTCGATTACGGCCCCCAGACCGCCCGCAGCATCAAGCCGGGCTCGCGCGTGTGCTCGATGCCGGTGCTGATCAGGACGACGGGCGTGGAGACGGTTGGCTACTCCAACGAGAACCCCGGCGGGTACGCCGAACTCATGCGGCTCACCGAAGGGCTTCTGCTGCCGGTGCCCAACGGGCTCTCCACCGACCACGCGGCGCTGACCGAGCCGATGGCTGTCGGGTACCACGCGGTGGAGAAAGCGCGGCTCGATCGGCGCGATGTCCCGCTCGTGGTCGGATGCGGCCCGGTGGGGCTTGCGGTTATCGCGGCGCTCAAGCTCAAGGGCGCGGCGCCGATCGTTGCCGCGGATTTCTCGCCGCGCAGGCGCGAGATGGCGCTCAAAATGGGCGCGGACGTGGTAATCGACCCGAAGGAAAAATCGCCATACGAGGGCTGGCGCGAGATGGCGGCCGACCCTGACGCGCCCGCTCCCGCGGCTCCGTGGATGACCGGTCCGCCGCTTCGGCCCGCAGTCATCTTCGAGTGCGTCGGTGTGCCGGGCGTGATCGAGTTGATTATGCAGAACGCGCCGCGCGAGGCGCGGCTCGTGGTGGCCGGCGTATGCATGGAGCGCGACCATTTCGAGCCGATGTTCGGAATCAACAAGGAACTCAACGTGCAGTTCGTGCTCGGCTACACGGGCCCGGAATTCGCCGCCACCCTTCACAATATTGCCGAGGGCAAAATCCCGGTCGAGCCGCTGATAACCGGCAGGGTCGGTGTGGAGGGCGTGGCACGCGCGTTCGAGGAATTGGGCTCGCCCGAAAGGCATGCGAAGATTCTCGTCGAGCCGTGGCGCTGATGATGTCTGCGCAGACAACATCAGAATCAAGAGATTATTGAGATGATTGGACTCAAGGAACTGACGGTCAAAGACGCCAAAAGCATCGCCGACGCCCATGCGCGTCACAAATGGCAGGTCGCGCCCGATTATAACGTCGCGCTCGACTGCCTCGATCGCCACACCAATCTTCGCGAACGCGTTGCGCTTTACTACGAGGACGACGAGGGCCATTCGGCGACCTACACGTGGGCGCAGATGATCGAGGCGTCGAACCGCTTCGGCAACGCGCTCAAGGGGCTTGGAATAAAGCGCGGCGACGTCGTCGCGGTCCATCTGCCACAGCGGCCCGAAACCGCAATCGCGCACATGGCTTGCTACCGGATCGGCGCGATCGCGCTCCCGATCTCCAAGCTGTTCGGACCCGAGGCGCTCAAGTACCGCCTCACCAACAGCGCCGCGCCCGCCATCTTGGTCGAACCCGAGAGCCTCTCCAAGCTCGACGGCCTGCGCGACGAGATCGAAACGCTACGCCACGTAATCGTGGTCGGCGGAAGGGGCGACGGACTTTCCTTCGACGACCTGATGGCCAAGGGCTCGCCCAATCTGACCGTCGAAAGGAACAGCGCCGAGGACCCGCTGCTCCTGATGTACACCTCGGGCACGACCGGCAACCCGAAAGGCGTCCTTCACGCCCATCGCTACGTGCTGGGCCACAATGGGATCGACTATTCGTACAATTTCCTGCGCGAGGGCGATCTCTACTACAGCCCGGCCGACTGGGCATGGGCCGGCGGGCTGCTCGACGGGCTACTCGGAATCTGGCCCTACGGAATCCCGGTGCTGGCCTACAAGAGCAAAGCCCGCTTCGATCCCGACGTGACCTACCGCCTGCTTGAGAAATACGGCGCGACCGTCGGGCTCTATCCGCCGACTGCGCTCAAGATGCTTCGCGAGGTGAGCAAGCCGCGCGAGAAATACTCGAAACTCCGACTCCGATGTATCGTCAGCGGCGCCGAGCCGGTCAGCCCCGAACTTGCGCGATGGGTTGATGAGGAGTTGCAGGTCGAATTCAACCAGGGATTCGGCCAGACCGAAGCCAACTATTTCATCGGCACCTGCTCGGTGCTCGAAAAACCCAGGCTCGAACCGCTCGGCAAGGCCTATCCCGGGCATATCGTGACCGTCGTCGATCCGGAGACCGGCAGGGAGCTCAAGCACGGGGAGAAAGGCGATATCGCTCTTAGGCGCGACGATCCGGTCGTGATGAAGGAATACTGGAAGAACCCGGACGCGATGCGCGACAAGTTCCGCGGCGACTGGCTGCTTACCGGCGACACCGGCTACGCCGATGACGAGGGCTACGTGTACTTCCAGGGGCGCGCGGACGACGTTATCAAGAGCGCGGGTTACAGGATCGGACCGGCCGAAGTTGAAGCCTCGATCATGGAGCACAAGGCCGTCGCTTCGTGCGCGGTGATCGGTGTCTCGGACGCGCAGCGCGGCCAGATGGTCAAGGCGTTCGTCAAACTGCTTCCCGGCTTTGAGCGCTCGGACAAAATCATCAGCGAGATCCAGGAACACGTCAAAAAGAAGCTCGGCTCGCACGAGTATCCGCGCGAAGTCGATTTCATCGACGAGTTTCCGATGACGGTGACGGGCAAGATCCGGCGGCGCGACCTGCGTGACATGGAGGAGCGCAAGAGGGCCGGCAAAAGCTGAAAATCCACCGGCGTATCGGCGGCGCAAGGGCGGAACATTGGCTTCCGCCCTTGTTTTTTCTCTTTTGCGGCGCGTTTGCGCGGTCGTGCCGTCCGCCGTCGCGCCGCAAACATTGCGTCGGCGCGCATAAGATCGCTGTCAGCCGTTGACACGGCGCGCTGATACGACTCTCTGTACCGCGATGACGGTTTTGCCTATGTTCACGCCTGCAAGGGGGCGCGATGCTTCGGCTGCACTATTCCAATCGTCTGGAAGAACTTCTCCCCGCGCTTGCGGACGAGCTCGAAAGCTCGCAGCGCCGCGACCCGCTCTCGCGCGTCACGATTGTCGTGCCGAACCGTGCGGTCGAGGAATTTCTCAAGCTCAGGCTCGCTGAGCGGATCGGCGTCGCGGCCAATCTCGATTTCCCGTTTCTCAGAAGCTATCTCGCCCGCCTCCTGGCCGACGCCGAGCCGAACCTGCGCGTGCTCGACGCCGACGAACTCGAGCTTGCGGTCTTCGAATGTCTCAAGCGCGAACCAGCCGGCCAAAACCGGGCGTTCGCCCCGGTGCTCCGTTACCTCGAGGGCGTAAGAAACGGCCCGGAGCGCGAGCTAAGGCTCTTTCAACTGTGCGGGCGGGTGGCGAGGCTTTACCGCGAGTATTCGATTCTGCGGCCGGCGATGCTCGAGCAATGGCGTCGCGGAAAATCCATCGAAAGCGGAAGTTTCGCCGAGGCCGAATCATGGCAGCGCGCGCTGTACGCGAACCTGTTCACGGCCGACGGGACACTGAAACCGGAATGGCTCAACGCGCGCGAAAAGCGATGGATGCTTTTGCCGGACGCTGTCGCCGCGGCCGATCCGAACCGTATTGCCACGGCGATGGGCGATAAGCTCCACGTCTTCGGGCTTTCCTACGCGGGTCCGGAGTTCATCAGGATTTTTAGCCGCCTGGGAAAACTCGCCGATCTTCACATCTACGCGCTCAATCCGTGCCGTGAATTCTGGGAGGATATCCCGAACGTCACCGACCGTGCTCGCGCGGGACTCGTGCGGCGCGGCGAGAAGCTGGGCACCGCGATCGACGCGACGGACGATCCGTTCGGCCTCGGCACGGCAGCCGACAATCAAGCGCTCCAGTTCTGGGGACGTCCGGGCCGCGAGCATATTCGGCTCCTGAACGAGCTTACCGAATGCGATTTCGACGACCATTTTGTCGATCCGGCCGCGGACACGGACAAGCCGACGCTCGTTCGTCAGCTCCAGTCGAGCATCCTGAATCGCCGTCCCGACTCCCAGCCGAAGCCTGCCGGCGCCGGCGCGCCCGACGACGGGAGCATCCGGTTTCTCGCCTGCCCCGGTGTCCGGCGCGAGGTCGAGATCGCCGCCAACGCGATCTGCGAGTTGATTTGCGAAGATGAGAAGGCCGCCGATGCGGCGCGGCTGCGCTTCCATCAGATAGCCGTCCTGGTTCCCGACGCTGAGGCGGACGCATACCTGCCGCATATCGAAACCGTGCTCGGCGAGCAGTACGGGATACCGATCAACGTGGCGAGTCCGCGCTTCAACGCGGAAAGCCGCGTCGGTGAAGCGGTGGAACTGCTGCTCAATCTGCCGGGCGGGCGCCTCTCGCGCGAAGAAGTCGTCCATCTGCTGACGCATTCCGCGGTCTGCGGCGGCGTTGCCGCGGCCGATCCGGAGCAATGGCAGGCGTGGTGCCGCTCGCTTGGGATTTTCTTCGGCGCCGACGCCCATGATTTCGCCGAAACCTATCTGACGGACGAGGTTTTTCACTGGGACCAGGCGCTGAAGCGCCTTGCGCTCGGCGTCTTCATGGCGGGCGAGCCGGACGGAGTTGCCCGAATCTTTCATCCGCAGTCGGGATGCGACTATCTGCCGTACGAGACGGCGCCCGAAAGCGCGTCGTCGGCCGCCGCGATGCTGAATCTTGCGCGCCGCCTGCTCGCCGACGCGCTGAGTGTCCGAAGCGCGCGGCTTGAGCTCGGCGAATGGGCCGAATTGCTCAGCGGCTTCGTGGGCGCTTACGTTCGTCCCGAGGACGCCGCGGGTGAGCGTGTGCTGGACAATTGCCTTTCGGCGCTGGCCTCGCTCGACTGCCCGGAATTGCGCGTGGGCCAGGTTCCCTACGAGGTCGCGCGCGACCTTGCGCTCAAGCGCATCCAGGGCGCTGAATCGCTTCTGGGCCGATACGCCGAACGCGGCGTCGCGGTCGGCTCGCTCTCGGCGCTCCGCTCGATACCGTTTCGCGTGATCTTCATGCTTGGCCTCGGGGAATCGTCATTTCCCGCGCGCGAGCGTCGCGACCCGCTCGATTTGCGGCTCATCCGGCGCCACGCGGGCGACGTCAGCGCCACGGAGCGCGATCGCTACCTGTTTCTTGAAACTCTGCTCGCCGCGCGCGAGCGCGTCTTCGTTTCCTGGGTCTCGCGCAATTCGCAAACCGGCGACGGGCTCGAGCCTTCATCGACGGTGCGCGAGCTTCAGTTCATCCTGCGCGGATGGGTTGACGAAGAGACATTGTCGGACGTGATGACGGTGAAGCATCCGGTCAGCCGCTACGACTGCAGGTACTTTCCGGACCTTCCGCAGGAAGACGATACGAAGCGGCATCCCGAGATGCTCGGTTTCGATCCCGACGCGCGCCGCGGTGCGCGCATCATCGCGATGCGCCAGGCGCTCAAGGATCATTGCGGCGACGCGACGCTGCCCGCGCGCAGCGAAGGACTGATCGAAAAGCTCGCCGAGGATGTGCGGTCGGCGCTCAGGAAGACGCTTCGCGTGATCGAACCCGAAAAGTCCGCCGCCGTTGACGAGGAGCGCGAGATAATTCTGCCAATCGCGGCGCTCAGGAATTTTCTCGAATGTCCGCTCCAGGGCGCCGCGCGTTACGCGCTCGGAATCGTGGACGAAGACGGCGATGCCGTCGGGGACGACATGGACGAGCCGCTGGAAGAGACCGTCCTCGAACGGACCATTCTTCTGCGCGAGGCGTTTTGGCTGGGGCGCGGGCGGCTTGAGAAAGTGAAAGAGGAGTACAACCGCGTGTTCCGAATCTCGCAACTGCGCGGCGAGACGCCGGTCGGGCCGTTTGAAAAAGTTGCGAAGGAGGCCGACCTGCGCAAGTTCGAACTCTGTATCAGGCAGGCGAAAAATGCCGGAATCACGAGTCTCGACGGATGGCATCAAATCCAGCTTGGCGCTGCGCGGGAATTCGCGAACGTCGATTGCAGGATGGACGCGCTCTCGTTCGACGTCTGTCCGCCGGGCGGCAGAGTCACACGGCGCGTGAAGCTTCAAGGCGTCGTCGGCCCGATTTCGGACGCGCTCGACCGGTCGTTTCGATGTATTCCCGGGCACGAGGCCAGGGCGCGAAATTTTCTCGACGGATTCCTCGGCGCGATCGTGCTTGCCGCCGCCGGCAAGGAGATGCCGCGCCAGTTCGTCGCGGCTGTCCTGGGCGGCGACAAGGACGCCACGAAGGCGGAAAAGTTCACGCGCCCGCTCGAAGTACCCAAAGCCGACGACGCGCGCAAATACCTGTCTGGTCTGATCCAAGACCTGCTCTTCGGGAGCAACCACTATTTCCTTCCGATCGACGCGGTCGAAGCAATCATCTGCAAGAAAGACCAGGACACGAGAACGCCCGCCGACGTCGCCGAAGGCGTGCGCGAGGGCTATGGCGGTTGCTGCTCGGACCACGGCCCGGTGCGCAATGCACGAGAATTCGATCCGCCGAGCGACGATGAAATCAAGGCGATAATCGATCGACGCTTCGGGCCGATCGCAGGCATTTTCAAACCCAGGTCATAGGCGCAAACGTGTCCGAGCTTGTCTATCAACGACCCGAGATTCTGAAGAAAGTCGCCCCCGGCTCTCACGCCGTTATCGAGGCGAGCGCGGGCACCGGCAAGACCTACGTCATCGAGCGCCTGTTCGCCGACTTGGTGCTTTTGGGGCGATGCGAGCCGGACAAAATCCTGGTCGTCACCTTCACCGAAAAAGCGACCGGCGAGCTTCGCGGGCGCGTGCGCGGCACTCTCGAAGCGATTCTGCGGGGCGAGGAAACGCAGGCAAGGCAAGATCACGAGCCGGTCACGTTGGATGCCGCGGCGCGCGAGCGGCTCTACACGGCGCTCAATTCGTTCGAACGCGTCCCGGTGTTTACGATTCATGGCTTCTGCCAGCGGATTCTGACTGATTTCGCGTTTCTCACCGGAACCGGCTTCGCGCTTGACGTGGTTGACTCGCGCGGCGCGTTCCATCGCGCCTTCCGAGACGAGATGCGCGAGAGCCTGGCCGTTGATGAAGAGACCAGCGCTTTGCTTTCGCAGTGGATGGGTACGGACGAGGACGGCAAGAGCCGTAAAGTCGACGATCTCGAACAACTTCTCTACGAGGCGCATCGCCGCCGCTACCTCGCGCTCGAACCCGCCGCCGGTGTGGATGACGCGAACAGTTTTCTTTCCGGGTTTGACGCCGCGGTGTTGGAGGACGCCTACGAGAACGCGGCTATCCGGAATGCGGACCGCGAGGCTGCGAAGGGCGCGATCACAAGGCTGGAAAAGCTGGCTCGCTCGTGCGGCGGCTCAGCCGAGCGACTGCTCGGAGAGCTCGAAAAGTTCGACCTCACGCCAATGGTGCATCCCAGGGGAGCAAACGGCGGCCAACGCCGTGTTCCGTTTCCAGACGGCCTGAAGGGACCCGAACGCGAGCAGATAGACTTCTTGAACGCGCTTCACGCGATCACGCTCGCGAAGAAATCGCTCGAAGGCAGGATTCTCGATAAGTTTCTTCCCCCAACCGAGCAAAGGCTCGAACGCGACAAACGCGAGCGCGGCGAGATCGATTACGACGACATGCTGGCGCTGGTCTGGAACGCGCTCGACGGCCCGCGCGGCCAGGCGCTCGCCGAGGCGTTGTGCGCGCGCTATCGCTACGCTCTCCTCGACGAGTTCCAGGATACCGACGATCTGCAGTGGCGAATCTTCCACCGCGTGTTCATGGAGGGAAACGCCGGCAACGTGCTCTACGTGGTCGGCGATCCCAAGCAGGCCATCTACGGCTTTCGCGGCGCCGACGTCTTTACCTACCTGCAGGCGAAAAGCGAGATCCTTGAAACGGGCGCAAAGGACGTTCCGCTCACGAAGAATTTCCGCTCGACTCGTGACGTGGTCGATGCCCTGAACGCGATCCTCGACCAGAGCGCTTCATCACCGTTGTTCGACGGCGAGATCAAGTACGACCATCCGGTTGAATGCGGCAAGCCGAAGCTCGTTGCGCGTATCGGCGGAAAGAGCGTGGTTCCAGTAACCGTGATGCATTATCGTCCGCCGCTGAACGTGAAAGACTCCGCACCGGCCAGGCGCAGGACCCTCGGCCGTCGGATCGCGGCGACGATCCGCCATCATCTCAATGATCCGGCGCACAAGATCGAAATCACCGGCGAAGGCGGGGATGCGCGCACGGTCGCGGCGCGCGACATTTTCATCCTCACTCGCAGCAACGGCGAGGCTGACGAAATCGGCGGCTATCTGCGCGAGGCCGGCGTTCCATTTGCCTTTTACAAACGTGA
>JAJYMR010000140.1 GCA_021786815.1 Deltaproteobacteria bacterium | reverse complement strand
AATTCGGCGCGCAACTTGTCGCGCAGGCCGCGCCGGAAAAAGTAGCGAAGACCGCCCAGGACCGGGTTTTCGACGAAATTGCGGTTGGAATCGACCAGCGGCGCTATCGCCTCGGGAGCAAGCACGCTTCGGCCCTTGCAGACCACAAGATGCAGCCCCACGTCGAGGCCCGGAAGTTCGCGCGCCGCCCGCGCCGCCTCGTCGCGCGCCGCCTCCGCCACCATCAGGCTCGTGCTGCCAAGCACGCCCTCGCGATGGGCGCGTATAATGCCGGCGTTGACCTCGGGCGACAGGCCGAAATCGTCGGCGTTGACGATAAGGGAGCGCATGGCGTGGGGATGGGATACTTGACCGTCGGGCATGTGCGCGCAATTTTGCTAGGACCGCGTCCGTGGCTCAAGACCGCCACGCGCGAGAGCTTCGGCGCGGAGCAAGAGCTTTTCAATTGATCCTGATTTTCTACGCATTCTCACGCGAAGTCGGACCGCTCAAGCGAAGGCTCAAGGAGCGCGCGCCGCTTGCGGAGCCGGGGCTTCGCGGCTTCGAATCGCGCGCCGGCGAGCGGCGTATCGTCTTCGTCGCAACCGGAATCGGAGCCGAGCGGGCGCGCGAAACCGCCCGGATTGCGCTCGATCGTTTCGCCGAACCCGAACTCGTGCTCGGAACCGGCGTGGCCGGAGCGCTCTCGGCGGGGCTTTCGCCGGGCGATATCGTGCTTGCCGAGCGAATCGTGGCCGCTCCGGCCGAAGGGAGAGGTCCCGAGCCGGCTTTCGAGGTCGCTCCCGACGCCTTGACGCATTGCGAGCAGGTGCTGCAGCAAGCGAGCCTCGCTTTCGCGCGCGGCGGGCTTCTGACGTCGCGGCGCGTGCTCGCAAACGCTCACGCCAAGCTTCGTGCCAAGGAGGAGACTGGCGCGATTGCGGTCGATATGGAAAGCGCGGCGCTCGCCGCCGAGGCCGCGCGCCGCGGCCTCAAGTTCGCCGTGGTGCGCACCGTGATGGACGCGCTTGGAGACGAAGTGTTCGGCGCGGAGCTTGCCGACGAGCACGGACGGGTGCGCGCGCTCGCGGCGACCGGCTACCTGATGAAAAATCCGTCCGCGATTGTGCAATTGCCGCGCATGATGCGGAATCTTGGACACGCAACGCGCTCTCTGGCCCAGGCGATCGAGGCGTTCACCCACGCGGCACCGTTCCCGCGCTGACGCGCTATCGGCAATCTACGAGCCGGTTTTGCGCGGGACCGCCGACGCGACACTTTCGTTCGCGTCGCGCCATATCGGAAGAGCGCGCTCGTAGGGGAAATCCGCAAGATGGCGCTCGACGGCCTCGCGATCGCCGTAACTATCGCGCCGGGTCAGGATATGTACGATGAGCGTCGCGAACGGCAGGTAGATGAACACGCTCGCCCATGCGATCTCGTAGGCGCGTATCACAAACAGCATCGTGATTCCGAACATCGCGATTCCCGCGTAAAGCAGCGGTCCCATCAGCGCGCGCGACGGAAGCGACGGTAACGCGCCCGCCGGCTTTTGCCCGCCGCGATTAATCCTCGCGTCGAGGAAAACGAAGATCGGAATCGTCACCGCCGCAACGAAGTACCATCCGAGATAATTGCTTATCGGCACGCCGAAGTGCGGGCCGGGAGGGTCGTACCAGAAGATTTTGCCCAGGAACCATCGGTCGCCGAGCACGCTCAGCGGATCGACCACAAAATCGATCATCACCATGAACAGCGCCGCCATCAGCCACACCCGCGGCGAGCGCCGGATTTGCCACGTGTCGAGAAGCCGGAGGTCCCATCCGCGCCGGTAAAGCGGCGAACTCACCAGCAGCGCGAGCGTGTAGGCGGCGAAGCCGAGGAACGTGAACGACAGCGAATCCATGAAGGGCACGCCGAACACCCAGATTTCGCGCCCGCGGGTCGCCTCGATGTAATGATAGAGCCCAAAGGGAAACCCGTTGTGCACCGACGACCATTCGCACGCAAGCGCGACCGCGTAGGTGAGCACCGCGAAAAGCACCGTGGTGCGAACGCCGAAGTTGACGATCGAGATGAAAAGGAAGCTCGCGAGGAAAACGAAAACGTAGGGACGCAGCTCAATCGTGGAAATCAGCAGATGCATCGCGTGAACGCCGCTTAGGCCGCGGCCCGGGCCGCGCCGGTTGCCCTGAAGAACTCGATCGCGCGGCGAATCGCGTTGTCTATCGGAGCGGGCGAATAACCCAGCTCACGGCGCGCCTTCGACGAATCGAAAAACATCTTCTTGCGCGCCATCCGGACCTCCGTAAGGCTCGCGCGCGGCGGCTTTCGCGTGACAGCGCGCGAGAACGCCTCGGCGCCGAGCGCAAAGCCGTAGGCAACGGCGTAGGGAATCCGGATTCTGGGCGCGCCAAGCCCTGAGAGATTAGCCAGGCGGCGGAAGAATTCCTCGAGCGTAAGGTTTTCGCCTCCCAGGATGTATTTCTCGCCGACACGTCCGCGCTCTGCGGCCAGCAGATGGCCGCGCGCGACGTCCTCAACGTCAACCAGATTGAGCCCCGTGTCCATGTACGCCGGCATCCGCCGGTTCAGAAAGTCCACGATTATGCGCCCGGTCGGCGTCGGCTTCAGATCGTACGCACCGATCGGCGTGGACGGATTCACAATCACGACCGGAAGCCCCGAACGCGCGGCCGAGAGCGCTTCCATCTCGGCAAGGAACTTGGAGCGCTTGTACGGACCGATCATCTCGTCGAGCGTAACGGGAGTGTCCTCGCGCCCGGGACCGTCCGCGGGAATCCCGAGCGCTCCGACCGTGCTGGTATGGACGATTCGCGAAACTCCGGCCTCGCGCGCCGCGGCGAGCACGTTCTTCGTGCCTTCCACGTTGGTCGCGTACATCGGCGCTTCGTCGCGAAGCCAGAGCCGGTAGTCGGCCGCGACGTGATAGACCTGGTCGCACCCGCGCGCCGCGCGTCGCAGCGATTCAAGGTCGCGCAAATCGCCGCGCGCCGGCTCGCAATCCACGCCTTCGAGCGCGGCCATGTCCGCGCGCTCGCGCACCAGCACGCGCACGCGGTCGCCGCGCGCGACAAGCGCGCGCACCACGTGGCATCCCACGAAGCCGTTGCCGCCGGTAACCAGCGCCGTCCTCGACGCCATCGCAAACGCCTCCGCCCTACGCGGCC
>JAJYMR010000222.1 GCA_021786815.1 Deltaproteobacteria bacterium | reverse complement strand
GGCGCGCCGGTCGGCCTCGAACCTTTACCCTCCCTCGCTTGACGTGATGCGCGCAGGAGCGACCGCCCGCTGCGCATCCGGCCAGGAATCGAAATCGACATAAAAATCCGCCCGAGATCCTCGATGCCGGGCGGATTTTTGTTGGCTCGATCTTGCGCGTCAGGCGGGCAGAAGCTCGCGCAGCACGAACGGAAGTATCCCGCCGTGGCGTATATATTCGACGTCCTCCGGCGTATCCACCCGCGCGAGCGCCTCGAACTCCATCACTTTGCCGTCCTCGGCCTGGGCGCGGACCTTCAGTTTCTGGGCGCGCTTGAGTCCCTTGGCGAGACCCTCGATCGCATAAACCTCGCGCCCGGTGAGTCCGAGCTTTTCGCGGTTCTGGCCCGGCAGGAACTGGAGCGGCAGAACGCCCATCCCGACCAGGTTGCTCCGATGTATCCGCTCGTAGCTCTCCGCGATCACCGCGCGCACGCCCAGAAGCTGGGTGCCCTTGGCCGCCCAGTCGCGCGATGAGCCCGAGCCGTATTCCTTGCCCGCGATCACGACCAGCGGCACGCCCTCCTCGCGGTAACGCATCGCCGCGTCGTAGATGGTCGTCCGCTCGCCGTCGGGAAGATGGACCGTGTAGCTGCCCTCGACGCCCGGGACCATCAGATTGCGCAGCCGGATATTGGCGAACGTGCCGCGCATCATCACCTCATGGTTGCCGCGGCGAGCTCCGTATGAGTTGAAGTCCTTCGGCTGGACGCCGTGCGCGATAAGGTATTTTCCGGCCGGGCTGTCGGCAGCGATCGAGCCGGCGGGCGAAATATGGTCGGTCGTCACGCTGTCGCCCAGCACCGCGAGCGCCCGCGCGCCGCCGATATCGGAAAGCGGTTCGGGCTTCGGACCCACGCCGTCGAAGAACGGCGGCTCCTTGACGTACTCGGACTCGCGCTCCCATGCGAACAGGTCGCCGCGCGGCGCCTTAAGCCCCTGCCATCGCTCGTCACCCTCGAAGACCTGCCCGTACTCCTGGCGGAACATAGCGGAGTCGATCGATTTCGCGACCGCCGCGCTTATCTCCTCGTCGCTCGGCCAGATGTCGCGCAGGAAGACCGGCTTGCCGTCCTTTCCGGTTCCGAGCGGCTGGCTCTCCGGATCGAAATCCATCGTGCCCGCGATAGCATAGGCGACCACGAGCGGCGGCGAGGCCAGGTAATTGAAGCGCACGACCGGGTTGATACGCCCCTCGAAGTTTCGGTTGCCGCTCAGGATCGCGCAGGCAACCAGGTTCCCCTCCTTTATCGCCGCCGCGATTCCTTCCGCGACCGGGCCGCTGTTGCCGATACACGTGGTGCATCCGTAGCCGACCAGATGGAAGCGCAGCTTCTCAAGGTATTCGGTAAGTCCCGCCCGTTTCAGATAGTCGGTGACGACCTTGGAGCCGGGAGCAAGGCTCGTCTTGACCCACGGCCTAACTGTAAGCCCGCGCTCGACCGCTTTTTTCGCGAGCAGTCCCGCGCCGAGCATCACCGACGGATTCGAGGTGTTGGTGCAACTGGTGATCGCCGCGATCACGAGCGAGCCGTGACCGAGCGTGAATTTGCCGTCCTCGGACTGGACTTCGACCTTGCGGGCGAGCTCGCCGATTTCCGAATCCCTGAGCGGGTGGTGCGATTCCGGACGAATCGGCCCGCCTTCGGCGATAAACCGTTCGAGCACTTTGGGGTCGAGAGGCTCGTGGTTGCGGACTTCCCTGGTAAGCTCGCGGCGGAACTCGCCCTTCGCGCCCGAAAGACTGACGCGGTCCTGCGGGCGGCGCGGGCCGGCGAGGCTCGGCTCAACGGTTGCGAGTTCGAGTTCGAGCAGGTCCGAGAAAATCGGGTCGGGGGAACTGCCGGTTCTGAACAGCCCCTGGTCTTTCGCATAGGCCTCGATAAGCCTGAGATGCTCGTCGGCGCGGCCGGTAAGCCGCAGGTAATCCAAGGTCTGGCTATCGATCGGGAAGAAGCCGATCGTGGCGCCGTATTCGGGCGACATGTTCGCCAGCGTCGCGCGGTCAGCGACCGAAAGGCTTGCGAGACCCGGCCCGCAATATTCGACGAACTTGCCCACCACGCCCTTTTTCCTTAGAAGCTGCGTGACGGTCAGCACCAGGTCGGTCGCGGTCGCACCCGGACGAAGCCTGCCGGTGAGCCTTACGCCCACCACATCCGGAATCAGCATCGGCATCGAGCGCCCGAGCATCGCGGCCTCCGCCTCGATACCGCCAACGCCCCATCCGACCACCCCGAGCCCATTTATCATCGTGGTATGCGAATCGGTGCCGAGCACCGTGTCGGGATAGGCCTGCTCGTCCCTTGAAGTAAAGACCACGTCGGCCAGGTATTCGAGGTTCACCTGATGGACGATCCCGGTATCGGGCGGAACGACGCGAAAATCGCGGAACGCGCCCTGGCCCCATCGCAGGAACAAATAGCGCTCGCGGTTGCGCTCGAATTCGAGCTTGGCGTTCGACGCGAACGCCTCGGGCGTGCCGAAAACGTCAACCTGCACGGAATGGTCGATAACCAGGTCCGCCGGCTGCAGCGGATTGATTCGGGCCGGGTCGCCGCCCAGGCGCTTTATCGCGTCGCGCATCGCGGCCAGGTCCGCGACCACCGGAACGCCGGTGAAATCCTGGAGCAGAACCCGCGCGGGCATGAACGAGATTTCGCGCTCGCCGCCCTTTCCGTTCCATCGCGCGAGCGCCTCGATCTGCTCGGCGGTCACGACTTCGCCGTCCTCACGCCTGAGCAGATTCTCGAGCATCACCTTTATCGAGAACGGGAGCCGCGAGAGCGCAAAGCCGCGCTTCTCGAGCGCCTCGAGTCTGTGAATCGTGTAGGTTTTGCCGTCAACGGCAAGACTTGCGCGCGCACCAAAGCTGTTCGTTGCCATGAGATTCGGACCGCTTTCCTCGGGTAGTGGCAAAAGCCGTCGCCCGGGCCGTGCCACGGCGCCGGACGGGTTAAGAAACCAATTCCGGGTCAGAGAATAGCGCGGCCTTTGCTCCAATCAAACCGCGCGGGTGGCCGCGTCGGCGGCAATCCCGCGTCTCTTGCGCATTTGCTGCCCACCGCCCAAACCACGGCCATTCGCGGAGGAAACATAGGCGTTTCAGGCATCCGACGCGCAGCATAGTCGCCTCTTTGCCATA
>JAJYMR010000158.1 GCA_021786815.1 Deltaproteobacteria bacterium | reverse complement strand
CAGGCTTTCGAGGTCGTTGTAGCGGAAGCTCACGATATTCGCGCGATCCTCGGGCGTCACGCCGTTTGGAACCGGCGTCACCCACGCGTGCGTTCCGTGATAGGCGCCCTCGGCGACCGCGATCTTCGGCCGGCCCGTCGCATGGCGGGCGACTTCGATCGCCCAGGTGCAAACGTCGGAGCCGTTCTTGGCGAAGACCGCCCAGTCGGCGAACGGAGTCATCGAGACCAGCCGCTCGGCAAGTTCGATCCAAAGCGGCGTCGGGCCATTGAAACAGTTGCCCTCCAGGGCGCGCCGGCGCGCCGCTTCCTCGACGCGGGGGTTGAGATGCCCGACGACGATCGGACCGTACGAACACATGTAGTCGATGTACTCGTTGCCATCGACGTCCCACACGTGCGAGCCCATCGCGCGAGCGAAGAAATACGGGTACGACCCCATCGTGAGGAGCACCGGCGACTGGTGCCCGTAGATGCCGCCCGGGATAGTGCGTTTGGCGCGTTCGAAAAGCGCCTCGCTGCGTTCGAATCGATAAGGCTTCACGGCCCGACCCCCGCGCAGGATTTCCGAAAAGTGCTTTCGAGAATCCTACCGCAGGCCGAGCGCCGTCAAGCCGCGAGTTGCCGGCGGCGCGGCCTCCGTGAGGTGAAACGATGCCACCCCGAAGGACCGTCGAGCGGCTTCCAGGGGTCCCGTCTAGTGCGAAATTGTCAGGTAAACGGCCTTGCTTACGTTACGCACAAGCCCGACGCGAGCGAGTTCTTCCCGAAACTTCCCTCGCGAGAGCGGTTTGCACAGCACGGCGGAAGCCCCAAGCTCATAACACTCCGCGATATCGCGATCGTAGAGCGAGCTTGTGATAACCATCACCGGAACTCCCGCACAGGCCGAATTCGACCTGACTGCCGAGAGCACGGAGAAGCCGCCGTTGTCGGGCAGCCTCAGATCGACCAGGAACAGGTCGGGCCGATCCTCATCGGTGAATTGCCCTATGAGGTCGACGGCCTCTTCGGCGTTCTGTGCATGAACGAGTTCTATGCTTTCGCCCAGAACCTGGCGCGCAACTGTCAGCGCGACAAAAGCGTGGTCGGGATTGTCCTCGACCAGAAGAATCCTGACCCCATCGAAGTCCTCAATCGCCTGCGTTTCCTTCATTGACTAACCGTCTTCCCTCGCATGCCGAACGAACGGTCACAAGCGCCTGACAACTGAACAGGCCCTCGGCGCCTGCTCGGCATCCCTCCTTTGATTTAGCATCCCCGCTTGAGTGGCGAACGACTCCAATCCAATTGCCGTGCCATCGTCGGCAACGCTATAGTCGCTTTAAGTCGCCCGATGCGCCCCGCACGCAAGGAGCCAGAAACCTTGCCGTAACGCGTCCAGGCATCAGGATCGCAGACGTCCATGCTGAGAAAGGCCGCGTTATTTGTTCGCGAGCCTGCCGCCTGCCGCCCAGCAGGCGTGGCGTGCTCGCATCGGGCGTAGCGTCATAGAAACACGCGGTTGCTGTCATGTGCCGCGATGGGACATCGGTCGCGCCCGGTGTCTCATTTACGAACGAAAGGCCACCCTTCGTGAGTCCGTTCAAACGTTACACGTCCTTCGTCCAGCAGGATCTGAGAGCAATCTTTTCGCGGGACATCCAGAAATGGCTCGTCGTTGCTCCAATCATCGGCGTCCTGACCGGCATCGTGACCTCGGGGTTTGTCTATATTGTCCTGGAACGCGTGTGGGCGTACGTCCTGCCCCTTTACCTCCTCCATCACTGGATGATCCTCCCGGGACTGTTCGTCGGGTTCCTGCTCACCGGCCTCATCATGCAGTATTGGACGCCCGATCCCAACGAGCATTCCACCGAAGAGGTGATTCGTTCCTATCACGAACACGAGGGCGACATCGATATGCGCCCGTTCTGGTGGAAACTGCTCGCGGCAGCGACCACGGTCGGCTCGGGTGGAAGTTGCGCTCTCGAAGGCCCGGGGATTTACGCCGGCGGCGCAATCGGTTCATGGCTGTGGACCCGGCTTGGAAGATTCAAACTCGAGCCGCGCGACCGCCGCATCATGCTCATCAGCGGAGCGGCGGCGGGGATGGCGGCGGTGTTCCGCGCTCCGTTGACCGGGATGGTCTTCGCGATGGAAATGCCCTACAAGGACGACCTTGCGCATGAAGCGCTGCTTCCGTCGCTGATCTCGTCGGTCGTCTCCTACGCGACGCTGATAACCTTCATGGGCGCGAAGCCTCTGTTCGGCTTTGCAGGCAGCACGAGCTTCAGAGCTACGGACCTGTTCTGGTCCGCGCTGCTCGGCGCGATCATCGGAGCGATCGCACTTGCCTTCGACATCGCGTTTCGCCGCGTGCGCACGTGGGCGGTAAGAAGCCAGGCGCCTCACACGCTGAAGCTGGTGATCGGCGGAATCGGAACCGGCCTTTGCGGTCTTCTGTTCGTTTCACTGTTTAACGGAACGTTGATTCCGATCGGCCCCAATTACGAAGCCGTTCGCGAGGTGCTGGCGCGGCCGCATCCGTCCGGCATGCTCGTTGTTTTCGCGGCGCTTAAGATTGTTGCGACCGTATTTTCGCTCGGCTCGGGCGGGGTGAGCGCGATGTTCGTGCCGCTCATTCTTATCGGCGGGTGTATCGGAAACGCATTCGGGCAGTCGGTGGTGCATGCGAGCGCGGTGGACCTGTACGCGGCGTGCGGGATGGCTGCGTTGATCGCTGCGGGCTACAAGACGCCGCTTACCGCGGTCGTCTTCGTTGCCGAAACGACAGGCGGGCATTCCTATCTGATCCCGAGCCTCATTGCCGCAGCGATCGCGTATGCGGTCTCGGGCGAAGCGTCAGTCTCGGGCGATCAGCGATGGCACGAGATCGCGAGCTTGGAAAAGCTGAGCGACATGAAGGTCGCTGATGTGATGCAGCAGCGGGTCGTCGGCATTTCCGCAACCGCGACGCTTCGCGAATTTGCCCGAAGCCTCGCTGCCTCGCACGAGCACACGATTTTCCCGGTTTACGAAGGCTCCCGCGCGGTCGGCCTCATTTCCACTCAGGTGCTCGCAAAGACCCCGGCCGACCGATGGGACGAGTTGAGGATTGGGGATTTGGCGCAACGCGAGATAATCCATGTGGCGGCGGACTGCGATCTTGACGAAGCGCTCGGACAAATGATCCGCGAACGTGGAAC
>JAJYMR010000046.1 GCA_021786815.1 Deltaproteobacteria bacterium | reverse complement strand
CACGGCATTTCTGAATTACGGTGGATGGGGACCAGGACACCCGGGTTCGATGTTCTTCCTCGTGCTCGGACGGATCATCTCGTGGGTCCTGATGGGCGCGATGCTCGGAGCGGGAGTCGGTATCGCGGGCTTTTCCAGTGACATCCAGAAGTCTGTGGTCAACGTGGGCAAAGGCGCGCTCGGCGGCGCGGTCGGCGGATTTGCCGGCGGATTTTTCTTCGACTTCATCAACCAGCTTACCGGCGGCGGGCTGACCTCGCGCCTGGTCGGGCTGGCGCTTATCGGGCTTGCGATCGGACTCGTCATCGGGCTCGTCCATGAGCTGACCAAGAGCGCATGGGTCACCGTCGAGGCCGGCCGTCTCAAGGGCAGGCAGTACCGGCTCGAAGGTTCCGTCTCTTCGATCGGCCGTGCCGAGGAAAATCCCGTCGGGTTGTTCGGCGACCCGTCGGTGCAGGCGCGGCACGCAGTTATCGAACACCATGGCGACGATTACGTACTCCGCGGCCTTGCGGTGCAGGAAGGCACATTCGTTAACGGCTCACGCGTCGAGAGCGCAACGCTCAAGGACGGCGACCGGATCAGGCTCGGTTCCTACGAACTGAGCTTCCATCTGCGCCAGGTTCCCGCGTCGGCATCGGCAGCGGCTGTCGCGCCGGCTCCGGCGAGGCCGAGCGCGCCGCCGCCTTCCGTCGCGCAGGCAGCGCCGGGGCCGTGCCTGGTCGATTCCGAGGGCAATCGCTTCGAGGTCCATCCCGGCCAGCCGACCCGTATCGGACGCGCGCTCGACAACGACATAGTGATCGCCCACTCCTCGGTTTCGCGCCATCACGCGACTATCGAGCAGCGCGACGGCGCCTTCGAGCTGCGCGATCTGGCCAGCCAGAACGGCACCTTCGTCGGTCAGCAGCGCGTAAGCGAAGCACCGCTGCGCGACGGCGATATGGTCCGCCTCGGCGAGGCAACGCTGACGTTCCGTGCCTGACGGTAATTTTTCAAGGCCGCGCTTCTGCTCCCAATGCGGCCAGCCGGTTGTGGTCGAAGGCGCAACCTTCTGCAAGGATTGTGGCGCTCCGCTGGAGGCGACCGGGCCGATCGCGCGGGACCTCGGGATGCGCCCGGTTATCGCTTTCGTCCTGAGTGTCGTCCCTGGCCTCGGGCACGTTTATCAGCGCCATCCGTGGCGCGGCATCGGATGGTTCTTCGGCGTGATGATAGCGTACGGCGCAAGCCCTCCCCTCGGTTTCCTACTCCATCTGATTTGCGCCGCCAACGCCGCCGTTTACGCTACAATGCATAAGGGCGGCACGATGCCCGGTGGGCGTGGCGTGCGGGGCGCGAATCCCGCCGCGCCGGTAAACTTCAGGATCTAGGACACCGGGCAGCTTGCGGCCGACCGCTCGATGATACAGCCGGACACCATAATCGGCGGACGCTACCGCGTCACGAAACCGCTCGGCGGTGGCGGGATGAAGCTCGTCTATCTCGCCGAGGACCTGCGCCTTGCCGCGCGCCCGTGCGCGCTGGCCGAGATGGTCGACACGTTCAACAATCCCGAGATGCAGAACCAGGCCGTCGCCGCCTTCCAGCGCGAAGCCGACATGCTCGCCCAGCTCAGCAACGAGCACATCCCGCGCATCTTCGACCGCTTCTCCGACGCCAACCGCCATTACCTCGTGATGGAGTACGTCGACGGACGCACGCTCGAGCAGGCGCTCGCGCAAAACGGCGGCAAGCTCGACGAGGGGCGCGTCATCGATATCGCGCTGCAGATCCTCGACACTCTCGAATACCTCCATAATCTCCAGCCGCCCGTTATCTACCGCGATCTCAAGCCGTCGAACGTGATGCTCACCGCGGCAGGCCAGGTCAAGCTCATCGACTTCGGCATCGCCCGTTTCTTCCAACCGCATCACAACGCCACGATGATCGGGACGCAGGGCTACGCGCCGCCCGAGCAGTATCGCGGACGCGCCGAGGTGCGCTCGGACCTCTACGCGCTGGGCGCCACGATGCATCACGCGCTGACCGGACGCGATCCCGCATCCGAGGCTCCGTTCAGCTTTCCGCCGACGCGCTCGCTATGCCCCGGCGTCGATCCCGCGCTCGCCGATCTCGTCGATCAGTCGCTCGCCTACGACGTCGTGCATCGGATGGCCGACGCGACCGAGTTCAAGCATCGCCTGTTCGATATCAAGGCGCGGCTTGCGGCGGGAAACGGGCGCGACCGCCCGCCCACGCGGATTCCCGCCGGCAAGCCGCAGCTTCAACTGCCGCTCGGTGCCTCCGCGCCCGGTGCGCGCGTCCCGGGCTCGCAGGAGCCGACGGTGCTGATCGGAGGCGAGGCCGAATGTGCAGTATGCCATCGCGCGATTCCCGCCGATTCGCGCTTCTGCTCGTTCTGCGGAGGCGATCTGACCGCGTCGCTCGCCGTGTCGCCGCGCGGCACGAGTCCCGACGCTGCCACCGTGATGCTCTCCAATCCCGCGCCGGCCGCCGAACCAGGCGCGTCGGCGCGCGCGATGGAAGCGTATCGGGAATGGCGCGATCGTCCGGACAGCGCCCATACGATGCGCTATATCGCGCTGCTCGCGATCGGACTTTTCATTGCGGCGTACGGCGCCACGATGCTGCTTACGCACCTGCAGCAGCCGCAACCGATACCGCCCGCGATGCGCATGCCGGCGTATCCCCTACCGCCCGCGATTCCGCCGTCCGGCTCGTCGTACGACGCGCAGCGCTCACAGCAGTTCAGGCAGGCGCTCGACGCCTCAGGGCTGAGTTCCGTCAAATTCAGGATCCAGGGCAACACGGTGACGCTGTGGGGCACCGTGCCCGACGAGTTCGCGCGGATGAAGGTGCAGACGATGGCCTTCATGCTGCCGGGAATCTTCTATCTGGAAGATCACCTGACCGTTTCCGGTTCGCCGTTCGCCGGCCCTTAGCTCCTGCCAGCGTGCGAGTTCGAAACTTGCGGCGTTGTCCGGCAGGATCTCATCGCGCAAGTCCGTCCGCGCGGTTCGCCTGCCCTTCAGGGAAGGGGTTAGGTGCGATTTCGGCGTACCGGCATTTATGCTTCGGCGCCCGCGGATTTGCCGGGGGATGCGATTTATGGTGAAAGATCCGCGATGCTCGTAGATCTGCACGTTCATACCCATCTCTCCGACGATTCGCGGACTCCGCCGGAAAAATATCTGGAGGCCGCTG
>JAJYMR010000342.1 GCA_021786815.1 Deltaproteobacteria bacterium | reverse complement strand
GCGCAAAGAGCTTGGTGCTTCCGATGAATTCACGTCGAAGTAATCGGCAGGACGACCGCCGCGGCAGCCAACGCGGCGCGCCGCCGCGACCGCCTCGTCCGCCCTATCCGCCGCATCGCGCGGGCGCAGGCGAGATCGTGTTCGGGGTCGAGCCGGTGCGCGAACTGCTCGAGGCGGCGCCGGAGATCGTCCGCGTGCTCCATGTACGGGCCGGCGACGAGAGGCGTTTCGAGCGGGAAATCGGCCTGGCGCGCTCGGCGGGCGCCCAGGTCGCGCGATGCGACGAGCGCGAGATGGCGCGTCTTGCCGGCGCCGGCGCGCGCCATCAGGGAATCGTGGCCACGATACGGGAGTATCGCTACGCCGAGCTGCACCAGGTGCTTGCGGGCGGACCCGATCCGGTAGTGCTGATAGACGGCGTGACCGACCCGCGCAACCTGGGCGCCATCCTGCGCTCGGCTGAATGCGCGGGCGTGGATACCATTGTGCTCGCGCGCGATCGGACGGTCGGGGTTACGCCGGCCGCGATCAAGTCGTCGGCAGGCGCGTGGATCCACATGAAGATCGCGCAATGTGTCAATGTGGCTCGCACTCTGGATGACCTCAAGGAGGCGGGTTATTGGGTCGCGGCGCTGGCGCCCGGCGGACCGGTATCGCTCTACGATCTGGACGTGAGCCGCAGGCTCGTGATCGTGATCGGCTCGGAGGGCAAGGGCGTGCGCGAGATCGTGAAAAAGAAGGCCGATTTCATCGTCGATATCCCGATGCGGGGCAAGGTGGAATCGCTCAACGTGTCGGTGGCGACGGCGGTCGCGCTGTTCGAGATCGCACGCAAGCGCGGGCGGCCGGAACCGGCATCGGGACATCGCTAGAGCGGTCGGGCGTGCGACGGATTGGCCCAAGCTAGCCGGAAGCTTTGTCAGAGCGCCGGTTATCGTAATCTCAAAGATGTACGCTCGGCCATCGACAACTCGAACGGGAAAATGTTGCACTCAAAATACCGGGATCTCGCCTCGAATCAGCCGTTCTGAAAGCTCGTCCACGCGTTCCAGGCATGAGCGCACCGCTTGCTTGATCCCCGCTTCAGTGCGAGCGTCGAGCTCCGCGCCAGTGACCACTTCGACCGCGACGAGCTGCGGCTCCGCAACCGGCTTGCCGATGTTCGAAAGGATCTGCACCGAAGCTTCCGTGACGCCGTCTACCTCTCTCAAGATGGCTCGCGCCATTTCGATTGCCATGACGTTATAGATCTTGCCCACATGGGCGACGGGATTCTTTCCCGCAGCGGCCTCCAGCGACATGGTTCGGTAAGGCGTGATGAGTCCGTTGACTCGGTTGCCGCGGCCGACCTGCCCGTCATCGCCATGCTCGGCACTCAGCCCCGTTACTGTCAGGTAGATACCGCTTTCGTTGGTCGCTTTCGCGTCGTCGAGCATGTTGAGGTGTATTTCGCACGCTTTGCCGATAGCATCCTGGAGATGACGCCTGATTGCGTCCTTGATTCGGAAGTATTCCGATACATTGCTGATTTCACGATCGACCAGCGCGAGCGCGATAGCAAATGACACATTCCCGTCGATTCGCCAGCCCATGATCTTGTAGTCATCGCCCGCCGACGGAAAACTTCTCCTGAAATCCGGTGAGCGCAGTATCCTGCTCAGCCTCAGTACGGCGTCTTCGAGGTTCGAATACGGAGCGTGGCCCGCCCCGAAGGAGGTGTCATTCGCAAGGCGCTTCGCTCCGCCTCGCGCGAAAACCTGCTGCAGGCTCGCGCTTCCGTTGTGTAGCGCGGATTCAATCGAGAAAATGCCGGGGTCGCAGTGCAGCGCCGCTCCGAGATATTCGCGCGCCGCATGGCACACGAGTTCCGCAAGACTGCCGTCAGGCAAAGGCGTCGCCCGTCCGCCAAGTATGAGTCGCGGCGGCACGACGATTTTCCCGCCGCCGAAGCGTGGCGCGCTTTGCCCGCCAACCAGCAGCGCTTTGTCCACGTTGTAATGCTGAACCTGGCCAAAACCGCGAAGGTACGCCATGCTCAAGGCACGCGAAACCGCCTCGGCTACGCCGTCACAGATGCTGTCAGGATGGCCGATCCCCTTGTGCTCGCAAATCTCCGCGCCTGGTCTTCGACGAGCGTGCGCGGGAATTGCGGCGATCACGAACGCGCAATCATCCGGCATTGGTCCAACCCCTTGAAACGCCTTACAACCGCGTTGCATCTCCCATGCCAGTTTCGCGGCGTGCCCCGCCGTTGGTTCTCCAGGTAACAGTGACCCGTTCGGAAGCAGGGACTTTGTGTCCTACTCGATCGAGGGCATTCTTCGCGGGGCTCTGAATATCGTGGCCGGTTCCGAATGTCTCGGAGGGCTCTTTGCGGTTGCCAGATAGCGCGTTTCCCGGCGCCGTCGGTTTACGACATCCCGGCCGAAGAATACCGCGAGCACGTGGATGGCGCGGTGCTTTTCCTCGAAGGGAAAAAGACCGAGCTGATCGATCGGCTGCACGCTCAAATGGAACAGGCCGCATCGGCGATGAATTTCGAGCAGGCCGCCCGGCTGCGCGATCAGCTTGCCGCGATCGAACGCACGCTTGAGCCGCAACGGATCGTGACCACCGAGCCGGTCGATCAGGATGCGTTCGTATATCAGCGCGAGGAGAATCGCGCCCTGGCCTACGTGCTCTATGTGCGACAAGGACGAGTCATCGGCGGACAGGCCTTTCCCTTGGGAATACTGGCGTTCCCGGACCGCGAGATTCTGGCGTCCTTCATCAATCTTTACTACGACCGCGGCAACTTCGTTCCCGACGAGGTGCTGCTCGGCTTCGACATCGAGGGAATCGAGGCGCTTGCTCGGCTGCTTTCCGAACGCAAGGGTTCGAAGGTCACCGTTTCCGTTCCCAGGCAGGGATGGAGAATGGAGTTGGTCGCGATGGCGGCGCGCAACGCCGCCCAGGCGCTTCGCAAGCCCGCAGTCGGAAAGAAGGAAGTTTCTGAGGTTCTCGGTCGGCTTCAAAACCGTTTGGGCCTTGCGCGCATCCCGAAACGGATGGAGTGCTTCGATGTCTCGCACACTCACGGCCGCACGATCGTCGGCGCTCAAGTGGCGATGACCGACGGTGAACCCGACAAGGAGCGCTATCGTCATTACAAGGTCAGGAGCGTCCGCGTGGGGGACGACTACGCCGCGCTCTGTGAGGTAATAAGCCGCCGGCTGCGGCGCGGAATCGAGAG
>JAJYMR010000409.1 GCA_021786815.1 Deltaproteobacteria bacterium | reverse complement strand
ACGAGCCAGGTCGATGTGAGTTTCGTTCAGTAGCCCGGGCGGAGGGGCGCGCACCATGGCATATCTGTCGACTCGAAACTTCCTTGAGGACAAGGAATTCGTTGACAAGTGGCTGTATACGATTAGGACCGGCGAGATGGACCTGTCGTGGATGAAGTCGGCCACTGAGAAGGTCAAGCCGCATGAGGCGAATCCGCGGCGCGGGCTGACCTACCGCGATCTGGACATCGGCAACTACGGGTTTTCCGCGCTGCCCGAGAAGGTGCGCGAAAACCGCTCTTACGCTCCGCGCGGCGCCGAAATTCCGCCCGGTGTGCCCGACTCGCAGCCGTGGGTTTCGCGAAAGAGCGAGCTTTGGGCCTTCAACACCGAGAGCTATTACGAGGAAGCCGTCTCGCGCCAGTGGAACGCCACGACCGATATCCCGTGGGACCGGCTCGAAAGCGCCGAACTGCCCGAGACGATTGGAAAGGCGCTCTCGCAACTCATGACCTTCCTGACCGAGGTCGAGATGATCGCGACCGACACGCCCGCGGTGTGGCTGCCGCGGCTCAACCCCGACTTCGTCGAGGTCAAGGCCTTCATCGCGGCGCAGGCGATGGACGAGGCGCGTCACACCGAGGTCTTCCGCAAACGCGCGCTTACGACGGGATGGGGCCTGATGCAGGCGAGCCCGATGAACGAGATGGCGCTCAAGCATCTGCGCGACGCGGATTCGTTCAGCGAGATGTCGGTTGCGCTGCACCTCGTTGCCGAAGGCAACGTGCTCACGATGTTCCGCTTCAGCGAGTATCTGTCGCCGACCGACGTGGACAAGAAGATCTTCCGGCTCGTTATGCAGGACGAGGCGCGTCATGTCGGCTACGGGATGCAGCACTTCAAATACGTGCTCGAGCACTTCCCAGAAAAGCGCGAGGTCCTGCACGCCCATCTGGACGAGGCCGAAAACATCTCGTTCGCCGGCGCCGCCGCCACCGAGCTGACCGAGAGCTTCATCATCCTGGCCGGCGGCGGACTCAAGCGCGAGAACATCGAAGAGGGCATCCGGATTACCACGATGTTCAACCTCAAGCAGATGCAGGAGCATTTCGAGCGCCTGGAGAAGTGCGGGATGCCCGAGCGCAAGGAGCGTTCGAAGCTCTACATGATGTACGAGATGGGCAAGGCGGCGGCCGAAGCGGCCGGCATCAAGCTTCAATAAGGTTGGACCGGCCGTGGCATTCTACGCTGATAAGGATTACACGCAGGACCAGGAAGTCCTGGAGAAAATGAACCAGGTGATGGCCGGGAATCTCGGCCTCGAATGGTACAACGCTCGTACCGAGAAGATAAAGGGCAAACCGCGCGATTACCGCCGCGGCCTCACCTACGAAGACCTCGATATCGGCTCGTACGGCTACTCGAATATCCCGGAATACGTGCGCGACAACCAGTCGATGGTGGCGCGGGGCAGCGAAAAGGTCGGCAAGCTGCCCGACATGGGATACCTCCTGAACCGCAAGTCGGACGTCTGGTCCGACAACGTCACTCATCTCTACGAAGAGGCGAAGTCGCGCCGATGGGCACCGGCGGTTGACGTGCCGTGGACCGAGCTGGACAAGAATCCCTTGGCTCACGAACTCGAAGCGGCGTGCGCGCAGGTTTATACCCTTCTCCAGGAATGCGCGCTGGTGAGCCTCGATTTTCCCTCGCGATGGGTTCCGCTGGTCAACCAGGATTTTATCGAGCTCAAGAGCTTCATGTGCGCCCAGATGCTCGACCACTCCCGCCTGCTCGAGGCGTTCCGCAAGCGTGCGCTCTACGGCGGCGCGGGCCTAGGACGCGCCAGCGCGACCGCGGAGCAGGGACTGAAGGAGTGGTTGTGGGCGGACACCTATCCGCAAGGCTCGGTTTCGATAAACCTCTCGCTGGCGGGCCTGATGCTCGCGCTGTACCGTCATGTGGCCGCCTTCGCGCCGAGCAGGGTCGATAGGACGCTCATGGGCTACGCGATGCAGGATGCGGCGCGCCAGGTGTCGTACGGTCTCGGATGCCTGCGTTACCATCTGGAGCATCAGCCGGCGCAGGCGACCACGATGAACCAGTATCTCGACGAAACCGAGCACGTGATGCTGGCGTTGCTGGGCAGTCCCGAACTGCTGGAGCCGCTCATAATCATTTCCGGTGGCGGGCTCGAGCGCGAGCAGGTAAGGGCAGGACGCGATGCGGCCGCAAAATTCATCCGCCTCGCCGTGCGCGAATACCTGGAGCGTCTCGAAGCGGCCGGGCTCGCCGGGCGCTCGGGCAAAAGCCGTCTTCCGGCCGCGGTCGAGCGTATTCAGATCGAGGCCTGAGCGAAGCCACTTCGCTAACCAGAGGCGGAAACCGACGCCTCGCGCGGTCCCCTGCGCGACTTCCCGCTTCGGGTGGGTGGTCATTGCGCTGCTGGGGCGCTGATAGCATTTTACTTCGACAGTGGCATAGAATGTCGCCGTAACGATTCACATTTTTTCGCCGCGCCGCTTTGATCGTCGCGGCCAGAACCGACTTGGAGCATCGCCGCCATGCATCCGGAAACAGGCTCTGGCGCGGAATCGTTGAGGACATCCGAGGAATTCGGGACCCCCCGCGGACAGCCACGCTACTTTCATCTTCTGTGGGATAACGACCTGGAGGAGTTGCGCCCGGTGCTCGAAGCCGTGCGCAACCGAGCCTCCGAAGTCGTTGATAACTGGTATCGGCTCTACGTCCTTCATTTCGGCGACAGCCGCGCGCTGTCTGAAACCGAGTTCCGCTCCATATTCGAGCCCGCGATCGTACGCAACAAGACCAATCTTCTCGGCCGTGACATGGACGCCTACGCGCGCGACCTCCACACGCTGGGCGATACGCTGGCCGCGCGCAGGGTTCCGCTTCAGGAGATAATCGCCTCGCTCCATCTCTTCGAAGAAGCGGCTCAGGCGGTCTTTCCCAAGGACGTTCACGATGTCGCCTGGCTCTATTCGACGTTCGATCGTTTGAGCCACGTCCGCATCATCCTGCTGGTTGACGCCTACGTCCGTTCCGAATCAGCGCTCGCGACGGCGCGCCTTCAGGCGCTGGAACGCGACGCCGCAAGAGTGCCGGCCGAGGAGCGAACCAACTTCCATGGGCTGGTGGGTGCAAGCCCGGTGATGCGCCGGCTGTACGAGCGAATCGAGGCGGCGGGGCATACGCGGGGCACGGTCCTGGTGGTGGGCGAGAGCGGGACGGGCA
>JAJYMR010000058.1 GCA_021786815.1 Deltaproteobacteria bacterium | reverse complement strand
GAGCTACTTGTTATTGGCTACCCCTCCCTTCAGGGAAGGGAGGTAGGACAAGAGGCTGGGCTTTCGTCGCTTCGCGAAGAGTCACCACAAAAGCCGTTCCCCCTTTTCATACAGAGGCCCCCGTTAGGTCAGGGGCTAGGTGCGGCGCTTCGCGCCGTTCTCTGCCGGTCGCCGGGCGAGGGCCGGAAGCGCATCACGGATGCTGCACCAAAGAAGCAGCATCCGCGCGGCCTCACGCTCCCCCGCAGCGAGACGCGCGGGAGGAAAAAAGCAATCCCGTGCGACCGACTGCGTTCGCCGATGTTGCGATTGACCATGCTTAAGCGGAATATCCGATGACGCTTTTCGACTATCGCGGGTCATCCGAGCCAGCCCGAGGGAGGGTGCGCCAGTGCTTTTGGATTCGATAACGAAGGCGGTATCCATCGATGCTCCGGTTGCGAAGGTTTTTGGTTTTCTCGCTGATGCGCGAAACTGGCCGAAGTGGGCCATCGTCAACGTCAAGTCGATCGCTCCGGGCGACGCCGAATGGTGGCGGATGGAGACCCCGGTCGGTTCTGCAAAGCTTCGCATCCGTCCGGTCGCCGAGTACGGGATCCTCGATCATGACTTCGATGCGCCCGACGCAAGTTGGACCGTACCGGCCCGCGTGGTTCCAAACGGCTCCGGATGCGAGTTCCTGATCACGTTTTATCGGCCGCCGCACTTTACCAGGGAGTTTTTCGAACAGCAGATCGCACTCGTTGATAAAGAACTCGCCCAACTGAAAGCTTTGATGGAAACAGCCTAAGAACTGGGTTGCGATTTGGGATAATACCGCCGCGGTCCGCCTGGACTTTTGAGGCGGATGCTCTCCCATGTCGAAAAATGGGCGACGGAAGACAAAAACGCGAGGCACAAAAAACACAGGGCCTCGCACATCGCGCGCGCCGCTCTGTAACCTCGCCCTACGAAGTCAGGGAGAGGTCACGCCGGAGCACGACTCCGCGAAGCCGCTTCGCGCGGCGCGACGGCGTGGGTGAGGGTCCGCGGAAGAAAAATTCCGCAGCGGCAAAACGCCATCCGCCCGCAGAACTCTTAAAAGCGTCCATCCTGGACCCGGCAAAGACATTTCTTTTCCTAGGTCCCTCACCCGGCGCTTTTCAACGAGCGCTGCTATTGGCCACTGGCGACCGCCGCCTCATCAAGGCCGCGGGGCGTCTGCGCAAACCGATGCGTTCGCTGAAAAACGCCGCCCTCTCCCGGTCATCGGGCGAGGACCGGAAGCGCGTCACGGATGGCTGCACCAAGGAAGCGGCTTCGCGCCGCGTAACTCCTCCCTCCGCTCAGTTGCTGACGATCTTGACCAGTTGACCCGCGGTAAGCCGCTCGCCCGGCTGAAGGCCGTTCAGCACGCGGAACTGTTCGACGGGATATCTTTCGAAGTCACACTTGCGCGCGAGGTCCTCGACCGTCTCGCCCTTGGCGACGCGCACCGCCCTGACCCGCCGCGCCTTGATCGCGGCGGCCTCGCGATCCGAGAGCCGGGTGAAGCTCATGATCGTTCGCTCAGCTTCCGGCGCAAGGCTCGCCATCAGCGCGGGCGGGATCTCGGCACGAAAGCGATAAACGTGCGCCGGATCGGCCCTGATAACCGCCAGCATCATCTCCATCGGCCCGCGATTCGTCGTAACTGCGGTGCGCGCGGTCACGGCGTCGAGGCCGTTGATGGTGACGCTTTTCACGTCGCGAAGCGTAACCCCGCGCGCCCACTGCCGCGTCAGGTAATCGGCGGGCGACGACGACGAAGTGGCGCCGTCGAAGACGATCAGCGACTTGCCCGGCCCGACCGCGAAGACACGCCCGGGAGTATTGAACGGCTGGAAGCCGTCGGGGAAGCGAAAGCGGATCTTCAGTATCGGATGGACGAAGCTGCGATCGCGGATGAATCCCTCCGAAGCGCCTTCGCCGTAGAGCAGTCCGTCGATCTGATGCAGGTAGCGATCGCGTCCTACCTCGGGCTTGGCGACGGGAACCGCGCGCGCCTCGGCCATCGCGCGCTCGAAGCGGTCCACCGCCGTCGGATGGGTTGCGAGAAAGCTGAACACGTCCGCGCTTCCGGGAGCGCGGCCGGTCAGTTTGGCCTGGAGATCGTCGTACGCCTTCATCGTGCGCAGGAAACGCACCATCGCGCGCGGATCGTAGCCGGCTCCGGCCGTGTACCTGACGCCGAGCATGTCGGCCTCGTATTCGTCCTGGCGCGAAAATGAGCGCAGGTAGAGAGTCGCGGCGAGCCCCGTGCCGCGCAGGATCAGCGGCTCCTGCACGACCGCACCGAGGACGGAAAGCCCAAGGCCGAGCGCCTGTTGGCGGCCGACCTGCTGCGCGATATGCAACGCGGCGATGTGCCCGACCTCGTGGCCGAGCACGCCCGCCAGCTCGGCCTCATTGTCGATGAGCGCCAGCATCCCGCGCGTGATGTAAATATAGCCGCCGGGGATCGCGAGCGCGTTTACGATCGGCGAGTTCACGACCGCGAACGTATAGGTCAGATCCTCGCGTTCGCTTTGCCGGGCGACGCGCGCGCCCACCTCGCTGACGTATCGCTGCAGGGCCGCGTCGGGGTAAGCGCCGCCGAACGCGGCAAGAACCTTCGGATTTTCCGCGCGGCCGATCTGGAGCTCGCTCGCCGTCGTCATGAAACCGGTGAAGACGGGCCTGCCGGTGGCGGGACTGATCGCGCACGCGGCTAATCCGAGCGCAAGCGCGGCGGATACCGCGACCGCCGCACTTAGGGCCGTGGAGAACTCGCGTCCGACGCTGTCAAAAAATCGCCGCATCGGAAAAACTAAGGGGCTGCGCGCGGCGCGCCCCGTTCCGTAACCTCGCCCTACGGAGTCAGGGAGAGGTCACGCCGCAGGACCCCGCGAAACCGCTTCGCGGGGTGCGACGGCGTGGGTGAGGGTCCGCGGAAGAAAAATTCCGCAGCGGCAAAACGCCATCCGCCCGCAGAACTCTTCAAAGCGTCCATCCTGGACCGGGCAAAGACATTTCTCTTCTGATGACCTTCACTTGGCGCTCTTTCCGCGAGCGCTGCGACTGCCCACTGGCGACCGCTATTTCATCACGGCCTGGGGCCTCCGCGCGAAGCGGTGCGTCCGCTGAAAAACGCATCCCTCTCCCGGTCATCGGGCGAGGGCTAAGCCGCGGCGGCAGATTCCGCATCGAGCGCGGATAGTACGTCTCATCCCACGGCATCGGAGATATTTTCCGTGCCCT
>JAJYMR010000135.1 GCA_021786815.1 Deltaproteobacteria bacterium | reverse complement strand
CCCGACGCGATGGTCGGCCCGACGCCGGTCAGCGCGCTTATCCACGCGGCCACGATGGTCACGGCGGGCGTTTACATGGTCGCGCGGCTGAACTTCCTGTTCACGATGGCGCCGGCCGCCATGGAGCTGGTTGCGACAGTGGGTGCGGTGACCGCGTTTTTCGCCGCGACGGTTGCGCTCGTCCAACCCGACATCAAGCGCGTGCTCGCGTATTCGACCATCAGCCAGCTCGGCTACATGTTCCTCGGGGTGGGCGTGGGCGCGTTCAGCGCCGGTATCTTCCACCTGATGACGCACGCGTTCTTCAAGGGTCTCCTGTTCCTGTGCGCGGGTTCGGTGATGCATGCGCTCGGCGGCGAGCAGGACATGAACAAGATGGGCGGGCTGTGGAAGAAGCTCCCGATCACGTACGCGACGATGCTGACGGCGTCGTGCGCGCTCGCGGCGCTGCCGCCGTTTGCGGGCTTTTTCTCGAAAGACTTGATCCTCGAGGCCGCGTACGCCAATCACCATTTCATCCTCTGGCTGCTCGGCGTCGCGACCGCCTTTCTCACGAGCTTCTATATCTTCCGTCTCATCTTCATGACATTCCACGGCGAGTCGCGCGTCGACCACGAAAAGGCGCATCATGTCCACGAATCGCCGGCCGTGATGGCGATTCCGCTGGTCGTGCTCGGCGTGCTTTCGCTCGTCGGCGGTTGGGTGGGACTTCCCGACGGATTGTTCTGGGGCGAGGCGTTCTCGCGCTTCCTCGCGCCGGTGGTCGGAACCTTCCATCCGGCCTTCGAGCCGAACGCCGCGATGCTCACTATGGTTTCGGTGGGACTTGCGCTAGCGGGACTTGCGCTCGCGTACTTCTTCTATATCGTGCAGCCGGGATTCCCGATGCTGCTCGCGTATCAGGCGAAGTCCGCTTACGAAGTCCTGCTGAACAAGTACTACGTGGACGAGCTGTACAATTTCGTCATCTTTCGTCCGCTGTTCTGGATCGCGACCTTTGCGCTAAGCCGCGTGGTTGATTCGTTTGCTATCGAGGGCGTGGTCAACGGCACCGGCCTCACGGTTGAGACGGGCGGCGAAATCGCCCGGCGTTCCGAGACGGGCAACGTTCAGCAGTACGCCTTTGTCTACGTGTTGGGCGTGGTGGCGATAGTGGCCTATTACCTCTACCTGGTGACTCATTGATGGAGAGCGGGATTCTTACAGCGCTCATTTTTGTGCCGCTGCTCGGCGGGCTGTTTGTCCTGCTTCAGAGGGAAGAGCGCGCGGTCTGGAATTCCGCGTTCATCTTTTCGCTCGTTCCGCTCGCGATAAGCTTTTACCTGTTCGCGGCATTCGACCCTTCGCGCGCGGGATACCAGTTCGTCGAGCAGTATCGGTGGATTCCGCAGTTCGGCATTTCGTACCACCTCGGGATGGACGGGCTCAGCCTGGTGCTCGTTGTCCTGACGACGATCCTTATCTCGCTCTCGCTGCTGTATTCGGCGGGCGGCGATATCGGGCAGCGCCCGCGCGAGTTCTGCTTCTTCATGCTGCTGCTCGAGACCGGGCTTCTGGGTACGCTTCTGGCCGTTGACCTTTTCCTGTTCTACGTGTTCTGGGAGCTGATGCTCATCCCGATGTACTTTCTTATCGGGATATGGGGCCACGGCCGCAAGATTTACGCCGCGATCAAGTTCGTGCTCTATACGATGCTCGGCTCGATCCTGATGCTGGTCGCGATTCTGTACCTGGCGATGGCGTACCGCGAGCACTTCGGGCATCTGACGTTCGATCTCCCGCTGCTCTACCACGTGCCGCTGTCCGAAACCGAATCGAGATGGCTGTTCGCGGCTTTCGCGCTCGCCTTCGCGATCAAGGTCCCGATGTGGCCGGTGCACACCTGGCTTCCCGACGCGCACACCGAAGCGCCGACCGCCGGTTCGGTCATCCTGGCGGGCGTGATGCTCAAGATGGGGACCTACGGGTTCCTCAGATTCGCGATCCCGCTGTTCCCGGCGGTCGCGATCGAGGCGACCCCGCTGTTCCTCGCGCTCGCTGTGATCGGGATCATCTATGGCGCGCTGGTGGCGATGGTTCAGCCAGACCTGAAGCGCCTGGTCGCATACTCCTCGGTCAGCCACCTGGGGTTCGTGATGCTCGGCATCTTCGCGTTCAACGTCGAAGGAATCGACGGTGCGATTTACCAGATGCTGAATCACGGCGTTTCGACCGGCGCACTGTTCCTGATGGTCGGGATGATTTACCTAAGGCGGCATACGCGCGACATCTCGGAATTCGGAGGGCTCTGGCGGCGCATGCCGCTTTACGCCTCGGTCTTCATGGTCGTGATGCTTTCGTCGATCGGGCTTCCGGGACTCAACGGGTTCGTGGGCGAGTTCCTGATTCTGATGGGCGCGTTCCTGCATTCATGGCTTGCCGCGGCCTTCGCGGTCAGCGGTATCGTGCTGGGCGCGCTTTACATGCTGTGGACCTACGAGCGCGTGATGTGGGGTCCGATCACCAAAGCGGTCAACGAAACGATTGCCGACCTGACCGGGCGCGAGATCGCGGTGATGGTGCCGCTTATCGGATTGATGCTCTTCATGGGGCTTTATCCGAGGCCGCTGATCGAGCGGATGGAACCCTCGGTGAAACAGGTGCTGTCGCGGGTCCAGGTCGCCCAGGCGCAACTTGACGCGACCCACCACAAAACAATGCTTGCCGAGATTGCGCCGTTTCTGAGGAACATTTCGCCGGCGCCGACATCCGACAAATGACCGAATTCAGCCTGAGCAGCATCAATTTCGCGTGGCTTCCGGTTCTGCCCCTTGTCACGGTGGCGGTCGCCGCGATGGTCGTGCTCCTGATTGGCGTCCGTATCGACGACGAGGACAGTGAAGGCCTCGGATGGCTGTCGATCGCCTCGCTCGCGCTCGCCTTCGTGTTCGCGCTCTCGATGAGTGGACAGAGCGGCAGCGCGTTCTCGGGCGCCATCGCGATCGACGGGTTCTCGGTCTTTTTCGAGGCCGTGATCCTGATCGCCGCCGCGTTCACCATCCTGATGTCGCTCGACTACGCCGGTGAAACGCGACTGCCCGGCGCCGAGTATTATTCGCTGCTGCTGTTCGCCACACTCGGAATGATGCTGATGGCGATAGGCGGCGACCTGATCGTCATCTTCATCGGGCTCGAAACCATGTCGATCGCGGTGTACGTGCTGGCCGGGCTAAGGCGCAACGACCCGCGCTCAAACGAGGCCGCGCTCAAGTATTTTCTGC
>JAJYMR010000293.1 GCA_021786815.1 Deltaproteobacteria bacterium | reverse complement strand
GAGCTTGCGGCCGCTCCGGCGCTTGGTGCTGAGCGTGCGATAACCGCCCTCGGCGGCCCATCGCGCCTGGCTTGCGATGCCGTTCAGGATGTCCACTTCGCGCCGGCTGAGGCCGCTTCTTCCGAAGACGCCGCGCAAGGCGAACATGATGTGCTCAGGATTGTTCTCGGGCAGAAAGCCGAGCGCCAAAAGCGCGTCCTTCATCCGCTCGAGCATCGCGTCCACGTCCGCCACCGGTGCGAGGTCCGGCGCTGCCGTCGGCGCGCATTGCGCGTCCCGCCGTGCAGCCATCATAAGTTCGTATGCCACCACGAGCACGGCCTGCGCCAGATTGAGCGAAGCGTACTCGGGAGCGGTTGCGATGGTGACAAGGCGCTGGCAGAACCTGATTTCCCGGTTGGTAAGGCCGGTATCCTCGGGGCCGAAGACGAGCGCGACACGATTCGAGGCCGAGAGCGAGACCAGTTCGGACGCGCTCTCGTGAAGCGGCCTGACCGAGGAGCGGTAAAGCCCCCCGCGGCAGGTTGTGCCGACGCTGAGCGTGCAATCTTCGAGCGCCTCCGCAAGGCTCGCAAAAAGCCGCGCTTGCTCGAGCACGCCGCGTCCGTGCACCGCCATCGCAAGCGCCTCGGGCGAAGTAGGCGATACGGCGGGCGCGACCATGCGAAGGTCGGCAAAGCCCATGTTGGCAAGCGCACGAGCGGCCGCACCGATGTTGCCCGCCGATTTGGGACGCACCAGGACGAAGACGAATTTGTCAGCCAGAGTCAGGCCCGCATCGCGTTTCTTTTCCATGGCTCTTCCGCAAATATAAATAACGAATCATGCCTCTGGAACGCGACGCGGGGTTCAGTTCATGAAGATAGTCTCTTTCGGCGATGTCCACATGGCGACGCGCAACCTCGCCCGGATGGGCAAGGTGCTCAAGGACACCGATCTGATTATCGTGTCCGGCGACCTGACCAACTTCGGCGGCGTGGACGACGCGCGCAAGGTGATCGAGGACGTCCGGCGCGCCTGCCCCAGGGTGCTCGCGCTGGCCGGAAACCTCGACCGCGAGGAAGTGTTCCCGTATCTCGAGCGCGAGGAAATCTCGCTGCACGGCAAGGGTCTCGTGGTTGACGGCATCGGTATCTTCGGATGCGGCGGGTCCAACATCACGCCGTTCAAGACTCCCAGCGAATTTACCGAGGAGGAAATCGCCGACGCGCTCAGGCGCGGCTACGAGCAGGTCAAGGACGTCAGGCCGCTCGTGATGGTCTGCCACACGCCGCCCTACGACACGAAATGCGATCGGATCCTGAGCGGCAAGCCGGTCGGCTCTCCCGCCGCGCGCAAGTTTATCGAGGAGATCAAGCCCGACGTCTGCATCTCGGGCCATATCCACGAGTCCGCCGCGGCCGACACGATAGGGCCGACCAAGGTTTTCAACGCGGGACCGTTCAAGGGTGGAGGCTATATCGTGGTCGAGGTCAGGGACAGGCAGATCGACGCGCGACTTGAGTTTCTTTGACGTTCCCCGCCTTTCGCGCGCCGGCCAGTCGCTCGGCATCTACGCGGGCAAGATCAAAAACGGCTGGCCGCTTATCCTCCGAAACGTTTTCAGGCTGTTACGGCGCTTCAACCCGGTGCAAAGGAAAGCTGGCAGGATGTAGCCTCTGCCGGCATCGGAGCCGGGTATCGACGCGGGGCGCAAAAACATGTTTTTCTGGCAGGCCGAAGCCAAGGTCTCCCGGCCGATGCCCGGAGGATCGCGGCTTCACAACGCGGATGAAATCCGCAAGAGAAGGGAGAAGCATTCCAAGCGATGAGCGAAGGCGTGCGCATGAGGTTCGACCACGTGTCGATCGCGGTCCGCTCGATCGACCGCGCCTATGAGTTTTTCCAGCGCTATTTTCCGATACAGCTCCGGAACGAAAAGCGCGCCGAGGAGCAGGTCAGCGGGAGCTTTTACTGGCAGGACTTCTGGCTCGGCGGTTTTGCTATCGAGATGATCGAGGATCCGCCCGGCCGCCCCGGTTTCGTTAACAAGTTCATCGAACGGCGCGGCGAGGGGATGCATCACCTTTCGGTCGAAGTGGACAATCTCGCCCCGCTCGTGCAGGCGCTCCGGAATGACGGGGTGCGGGTGGTGGACGAGCAGAGCTTCCCTGACGGCTCATCGACCGCCTTCATCTCGCCGCGCTCGGCTTTCGGCGTGCTGATCCAGTTCTGGGAGCATCTGGACGGCGCCAAAGCGGCGCCGGCCGCGGATCGGCTCGCGCATTTCGATCACGTGTCCATCGCGGTCAGGGACATCAACCGCGCGATGGACTTCTTCGCGCGCTACTTTCCGGCCAAAGTCATCCGCGAGCCGCATCTGAGCAATTCGGAAGGCAATTTCATCATCGGCCAGATGGAGGTCGCGGGTTCCAAGCTCGAGTTCCTGCAAAGTCCCGGGCCCGGCACTCGCAACGACTTCGTCGCCAAATTCATCGAGCGCTACGGCGAGGGGATGCATCACGTTTCGCTCGATCTCGCCCGGTTCGACGAGACGGCGGCGGCCCTGAAGGCCGGCGGCATCCGGGTGGTGGACGAAAAGCGCAACGGGCGCGGCGAGCGCCAATTCTTCATCTCGCCCACCTCGGCCTTCGGCGTGTTGATCCAGGTCTGGGATGGCATAGTGGAATAAGGAGCCGCGCGGGCGGACTGAACCGGGATGCTAAGGGCGATATTTTTCGACGCCGCCGGCACGCTGTTCGACGCGCGCGAGCCGGTCGGCCGTACCTACGCGCGAATCGCGCGCAAACATGGGCTCGACGCTCCGGACGAGGCGGTAACCGCAGGCTTTCGGCGCGCCTTCGGCTCCTCGGGCGGGCTTGCCTTCGGCCCGGGACACGAGGCGGCGGAACTCAGGCGGATGGAGCGGCGATGGTGGAGCGAGCTGGTCAGGCGGAGCTTCGCCGGTCTTGGAGAATTCGACGATTTCGACGCATTTTTTGACGAGCTTTTCGCCTACTTCGCCGCGCCCGAGCATTGGGAGCCGATGCCTGAAGCGACGGAGGTGCTTTCGCGTCTGAAACAAGGCGGGTTCAAGCTTGGGATAATCTCCAATTTCGACTATCGCCTGCTCCGAATCCTCGAAGGCCTGGGGCTGGCCTCTTACTTCGATTCAATAACGATTTCCTCCGAGGCCGGCTTCGCCAAGCCGGCGGGCGAGGTGTTTGCCGCCGCGATAGGGCGCCTTGGAGTTAAGGGATCGGAGGCGATACACGTCGGCGATTCC
>JAJYMR010000165.1 GCA_021786815.1 Deltaproteobacteria bacterium | reverse complement strand
GCAATATCGGATGCATGGTCAACGGCGCGGGGCTCGCGATGGCCACGATGGACATCGTGAAGTACTATGGCGCCGAGCCCGCCAACTTCCTCGACGTTGGCGGCGGCGCGAACGCCGAGAAGGTATCCGCCGCCTTCCGCATCCTGCTCGCTGACCCGCGCGTCAAAGCCGTGCTGATCAATATCTTCGGCGGTATTATGCGATGCGACGTGCTGGCCGAGGGCGTCGTTCAGGCGGCGAAAGAAGTGAACCTGAGCGTGCCGCTGGTGGTCCGGATGGAAGGCACCAACGTCGAACAGGGCAAAAAGATCCTAAAAGACTCGGGAATCAAGGTGATTGCCGCAGCCGACATGGCCGACGCCGCGCGCCGCGTGGTCGAAGCCATTAGTTGATGGAACTTCCTGATGAGCATTCTGGTAGATAGGAATACGCGCGTCATTACCCAGGGTATCACCGGCGCAACCGGCCAGTTTCACACGCGGGCATGCCGCGAGTATGGCACCCAGATGGTCGCCGGGGTCGTGCCGGGTAAGGGCGGAACCGATTTCGAAGGGATTCCGATTTTCAACACGGTCGAGCATGCGCGCAGAGAGACCGGCGCCAACGCGACCGTGATTTACGTGCCGCCGCCGTTTGCCGCCGACGCCATACTCGAAGCCGCGGCGGCGGGAATCGAGCTGATTATCTGTATCACCGAGGGAATTCCGGTCCTCGACATGGTCAAGGTCGCGCGCTATCTGCGCGGCTCGAAGAGCAGGCTTATCGGACCGAACTGCCCTGGCATCATCACGCCCGGCGAGTGCAAGATCGGCATCATGCCCGGCTATATCCATAAGCCCGGCGATATCGGCGTCGTCTCGCGCTCGGGCACCCTTACCTACGAGGCCGTGCATCAGCTCACCAAGCTCGGGCTTGGTCAGTCGTCGTGCATCGGAATCGGTGGCGACCCGATCGTTGGCACAGGCCATATCGACGCGCTTCGCCTGTTCAACGAGGATCCGAAGACGCGCGCGATCATAATGATCGGTGAGATCGGCGGCACGGCCGAAGAAGAGGCCGGCGAGTTCATCAAAAAGAACGTGAAGAAGCCGGTTGTCGCGTTTATCGCGGGCCAGACCGCTCCCAAGGGGCGCAGGATGGGCCATGCGGGCGCGATCATCTCGGGCGGGCGCGGAACAGCGGCCGACAAGATCGCGGCGCTCAAGGCCGCCGGGGTCGCCGTGGCGATGAGTCCCGCCGAACTCGGCTCGACGATGAAGAATCTGCTCGAAGGAACAGGACGCGCCTGACATGGAACGGACTCTTGCCATAATCAAGCCCGACGCTGTGCGCCGCGGCTTCGTCGGCGACATCATCAAGCGGATCGACGCTTCGGGCCTCAAGCTCCGCGCGCTCAGGCTGATGCATCTTACGCGCGCGCAGGCCGAAGCGTTCTACGAGGTGCACAAGGAGCGCCCGTTCTACAAATCGTTGTGCGATTACATGTCGTCGGGGCCGGTCGTGATCGCCGTGCTCGAAGGCGAGCGTGCGATTCCCAGGTGGCGCGAGCTGATGGGCGCGACCGATCCGAAAAAGGCCGACGCCGGCACGCTCCGCAAAGACTTCGGCATCGACGTCGAGCAGAACGCGGTCCACGGCTCGGACGCGCCTGAGACGGCGGCGCGCGAAGTCGCTTTCTTCTTCAGCTCGCTCGATATCGTTTCCTGACCAGATACACACACGCGGGCGCGTCAGTCGGCGCGCCAGCGTCCAGAATAGGGCACTCGTGAACCGTGCGCCGCAAACGCGTGCGTCGCGGGGCGGGTACTTTTGACAAAGGTCCGCCGAATGTGACACGACCACTGTCGGAACCATAATCGCGCGCAGGCGCGCCGCAATCAGGAGAATCGTATGCACGTGGGAATGGGGATCATCTTTCAGGGACAGGGCGAAGGGCGCAGCGACCACGAGGTTTATCGCAATGAGTTGCGCCTTGGCGATCTTGCGGAGCCGCTTGGCTTCGAATCGCTCTGGGGCGTCGAACATCACTTCACCGACTACACGATGTGCCCCGACGTGCTGCAGTACCTGAGTTATTTCGCGGGCAGGACCGAGCGAATCCAGCTTGGCTCGATGGTGGTGGTGCTGCCGTGGCACAACCCGATTCGGGTCGCCGAAGAGGTCGTGATGCTGGATCACATGTCGAACGGGCGCTTCGTCTTCGGCATGGGGCGCGGGCTTGCGCGCGTCGAGTTCGAGGGCTTCGGACTCAACCAGGAGAACAGCCGCCAGATTTTCGTCGAATCGGCCCAGACGATCCTCGAGGGGCTGGAGCGTGGCTATTGCGAGTTCGACGGCCAGTTCGTCAAGCAGGTGAGGCGCAATTTGCGCCCTGCGCCGTTCAAGTCGTTCCGCGGCCGCACCTACGCCGCCGCGGTATCGCCCGAATCCTCGCAGATAATGGCGAAGCTCGGCGTCGGCCTGCTCATCATCCCGCAGAAGCCGTGGGAGACGGTCGCGCAGGAACTCGAGGATTACCGGCGCCTGTTCCACCAGGTCAACGGCAGCGAGGCGCCGCCGCCGATCGCCGCCGGATGGACCATCTGCGACGCCGACGCGGGCCGGGCCGAGGAGATGGCGCGCAAGCATATCGGCGCGTACTGGCACTCGGTGATTCGCCATTACGAGTTCGTCGGAAGCCATCTGATGAACATGAAGGGCTACGAGGCGTACCGCGCGGTCCAGGAGCGGGTCAGCGCAAAGGGCGGCGTGGACGCGATGACCGACTTCATTCTGAATCTCCAGGTGTGGGGAACGCCCGAGCAGTGCTACGACAGGATCGTCAGTATCCAGAAGCGTATTGGCGGCGAGGCGTTCACCGGCATCTTCAGCTACGGCGGGATGCCGTACGACTACGCGGAGAAAAGCATGCGGCTGTTCGCCAGGGAGGTTGCGCCCGAACTGCGCAAGCTCGTCCCGCTCGAAAAACAGCTTATTGCGAAAGCCGGGGTCGGCAAGGCGGCTGATGCGGAGTCCTTCCGCCTGAACGCCTGAACGGAACAAATCCCGGACGGTTTTGGAGCCTCTCCTTGCGGACGGCGGTTCTACAGGCGCCGCGCAAGGGGAGGCTCGGTTTTCCCTGCGAAAATTCGGACGCCTTCCTGCCCGCAACCGGCTTTTCGGCTAATATGAATCTCGTGAGCAGGGTCGGAAATTCCGCTCGGACACTGGTCGAGACGCCGCTCGCCGATATCCGCGGGCTCACGCTCGAAGAACTCGAGCGGCTTGCGATGGAATCGGGCGAAAAGCGCTTCCGGGGAAGCCAGCTTGCGGGATGGCTGTACGGACGGGCGGCCGAGTCGTTCGAGCAGATGCTGGAGCTGCCGCGCGGGTTTCGCGAAATTCTAAAGGAACACTTTAGAATTGGCGGAGCCCGCGCCGCCGCTGTCGTCCGCTCTGCCGACGCGACCCGAAAGCTCCTCGTCGCTCTTGCCGACGGCGAACAGATCGAGACCGTCGTGATTCCGGCGCGCGGGCGGGTGACGCTGTGCGTATCGAGCCAGGCCGGATGCGCGATGGGATGCGCGTTCTGTGCGACGGCGCGGATGGGACTTCGGCGCAACCTCGATGCCGGCGAGATCCTCGAACAGATCTTCCTTGCGCGGCGCGAACTTCAGCCCGGCGAGGAAATTACCAACTACGTTTTCATGGGGATGGGCGAGCCGCTGGCGAATTATCCCCGGCTGATGAAAGCGCTGAAGATAATGACCTCACCGTGGGGCATGGGTATCTCGCCGCGGCGGATAACCGTCTCAACCGTCGGGCTGGTGCCGTCGATCGAACGGCTTCTTGCCGAGATCCCGGTTCGGCTTGCGGTCTCACTGCACGCGACCACCGACGAATTGCGCGACCGAATCGCGCCGATAAACCGGCGATACCCTTTGAAAGAACTGCTTGAGGCGTGCAGGCGCGTCCCGCTCAAACTGCGCGACCGGATCACGTTCGAGTACGTGATGCTGCGCGGCGTCAACGATTCACCCGAGGACGCGAAGCGGCTTGTTCGGATGCTCGCGCCGCTTCGGGCGAAAGTGAACCTGATCTTTTTCAACCAGTTCTCCGGCTCGGGCTTCGAGCCCAGTTCCAGGGCCGTGGTGGAGGACTTTCAAGCAATATTGCGGCAAGGTAACCTGACGGCGACTCTGCGCGAGAGCCGGGGAGTCGATATTGCCGCAGCATGCGGCCAGCTCTACGCCGAACAAGGCGCTTCCCACGCTTGAGGCAGCTGGATTTGGGCTGCTGGGCGGTCCGGAATCGGGACCGTCGAAGCAGGCGTCGGCGCTCCGCAAATCGGCGTGAGCGCGGAAGGCGCGCTTCGGCTCGGCTCGCAAGGGGGTTCGAGCGGTAAGATGGCGAAAATGGTGCTCGGAATTATTGGTGGAAGCGGATTCTACGACATGGACGGGCTCGAGCGTGTCGAGGAGATCGACCTCAACACGCCCTTCGGAAAGCCCTCCGGCCCATATTATCGCGGCAACTTCGGTGACGCCGAGGCGGTTTTCCTGGCACGCCACGACAAGGGTCATCGGATCCTGCCGACCGAGATAAATTTCCGCGCGAACATCCACGGGATGAAGCAGCTCGGCGTCGAGTGCCTGGTCTCGGTAAGCACCGCCGGCAGCATGAAGGAACATATCAAGCCTGGCGATCTGGTGGTGCCGAACCAGTTTATCGACCGCACGTTCAAACGCCCGCAAACCTTCTTCGGCGATGGCGTGGTCGCGCACGTGTCGCTTGCAGACCCGGTCTGCCCGCTGCTCGCTCGCGACCTCGCGACGGCGGCACGCAGCGTCGGCGCGATGATTCACGAAGGCGGAACGTACCTCTGTATCGAAGGTCCGCAGTTCTCGACCCGCGCCGAATCGAACCTGTACCGGAGTTGGGGCGTGGACGTGATCAGCATGACCGCGATGCAGGAGGCGAGGCTCGCGCGCGAGGCGGAGCTTTGTTACGCCACGCTGGTCCTGGTGACCGACTACGATTGCTGGCACGAGAGCGTAAGCGCCGTCGATATCGGCGAAATCCTTCGCGTGATGAGCCTAAACGTAGCGACCGCGCAGAAGGCTGTCGCGCTCCTGGCCCGCTCGCTCGGCGCGCGCGGAGGCGGATGTACCTGCGCAACCGCGCTCAAGGACGCGGTTATCACCGACCGCGCGATGATTCCGCCCAAACGACGGGCCGAACTGGAACTCCTGATAGGTAAGTATCTGTAAGCCACGCGCGATGCGGGCTCGGAGGTGGTCTGAATGAGTATCGTTGTGGTTGGGTCGGTCGCCTATGACACGGTCGAGACCGATCATGGCGGTGTGGCCGAGGCGCTGGGCGGCGCGGCGAGCTACTTCGCGATCGCGGCGCGGTTCTTCGCGCCGGTAAGCGTGGTCGCCGTGGTCGGCTCCGATTTCAGGCCCGAGCATGAGCAGCTTTTCGTCGAGCGCAATATCGATATCCGAAGCCTCGAGCGCCGCGATGGTGAGACCTTTCGCTGGCACGGCCGCTATCACGAGGACATGAACAAGCGTGACACCGTGGCGCTCGCGCTCAACGTCTTCCAGGGGTTCAAGCCGAACCTGCTCCCGGACCAGCGCACGTGCGACTTCCTGTTTCTTGCCAATATCGCGCCCGAGCTCCAGTCGTGGGTGCTCTCGCAGGTGAAAAGTCCCAAGGTGGTCGCCGCGGACACGATGGATCACTGGATTGCCAACGAGCGGCCCGCGCTCGACAGGCTGCTCCCGAAGCTGGATGTCCTGACGATCAACGACGAAGAGGCGCGGCTGCTCAGCGGCGAGCATAACCTCGTCAAGGCCGGGCGCGCGATCCTCGCGATGGGGCCCAAGTCCGTGCTGGTGAAGCGCGGCGAATACGGAGTGCTTCAGTTCAGCCGCCAGGGCATGTTCGCCGTCCCGGCCTATCCGCTCGAGGAGGTCGTGGATCCCACCGGCGCGGGCGACACGTTCGCGGGCGCGATGATGGGCTTCCTTGCGCGCAACGGCCGCCTCAACGAAAGCGTGCTTCGCACCGGGGTCGTGTACGGCACGGTGGTCGCCTCGTTCGTTGTCGAGCGGTTTTCGCTGGAAAGAATCACGCAACTGACCTGGGAGGAAATCGACCAGCGCTATCGCGCGTTCATCGAACTCACCGACTCCCACCATTCGCGATGGACCTCTCAGTCGTGATCCCGCTCTTCAACGAGCGGGACAATCTAGAGCCTCTGCACGCGGAACTTGTCCAAGTGCTGGGCTCGATGGGTTGTTCCTACGAGATCCTGTTCGTGGACGACGGCAGCGTCGACGGAAGCGACGCCGTGCTGCGTCGGCTCAAGCAGGGCGATCCGAACGTGCGGGTGATAAGGCTCGCGCGCAACACCGGACAGACTGCCGCGCTCCAATGCGGTCTGGAACACTCGAAGGGCGAGACGGTGCTCGCGATGGACGGCGACGGCGAGAACGACCCGCAGGATATCCCGCGGCTTCTCGCAAAGCTTGGCGAAGGATACGATTTGGCGAGCGGATGGCGAACTGAGCGCTGGAAGGAATCGACGCTTTCGCGCCGGCTGCCGTCGATCGCCGCAAACGCGCTCATTTCGCGGATCACGGGTGTGCGCCTGCACGACTACGGATGCACGTTCAAGGCCTATCGGGGCGAACTCGCGCGAAGTCTGCGCCTGTACGGCGAGATGCATCGCTTTGTCCCCGCGATAGCGGCGGAGCAGGGCGCGCGGATCGCGGAAGTCGAGGTCAATTTCCGGCCGCGGCGCGCGGGCAGTTCGAAATACGGCCCCGGACGGATCCTGCGCACCGTGCTCGACCTGATGACGGTGAAGTTCCTGTCCGGATACTCGACGCGTCCGATCCAGGTTTTCGGAGCGATCGGCCTTGGGCTCGGATTTCTCGGCTCGCTTTGGACCGGGATCCTCGTCTTCGAGAAGATTTTCCTGGGAGCGCGGCTCGCGAATCGGCCGGCTCTGCTTCTTGCGGTTCTGCTGGTCGTGGTCGGAGTGCAGTTCATCAGCCTCGGGCTTCTGGGCGAGATGCTGGCGCGGACCTATCACGAGTCGCAGCACAAACCGATTTACGTGATCAGGGAAGAATTCTGAGGTTCGCTCGATGAACATCGCAGTCATTGGGACCGGGTACGTCGGCCTGGTGAGCGGCACCTGCTACGCCGAGAACGGCAACGAGGTCGTTTGCGTCGATATCGACGCAGAGCGTATCGAGGCGCTCAAGCGCGGCGAGATCCCTATCTACGAGCCGGGGCTCGGCGAACTGGTCAGCCGCAACTTCAAAGAGGGCCGGCTTCGCTTCACGACCGACGCGGCCGAAGCGGTCGCGCAGTCGATGGTTTCGTTTATCGCGGTGGGCACGCCGATGGACTCGGACGGAGCCGCCGACCTAAGCGGAGTAATGAAGGCGGCCGAGCAAGTCGCGCGCTCGGTCACCGGCTACCATGTGCTGTGCGTCAAGAGCACGGTCCCGGTCGGCACCAACGACCGGGTACACGAGATCGCCACGCGTCTGGGCCAGCACAAGATAGACGTCTGCTCTGTGCCCGAGTTTCTCAAGGAAGGTTCCGCGATTGAGGACTTCATGCGGCCCGACCGCGTGGTGATCGGCAGCCTCTCCGACCAGGCGACCGCGATCCTGCGCGAGCTTCACGCGCCGTTCACCCGCACCGACAATCCAATCCTGGTGATGGACCCGCGCTCGGCCGAGTTGACCAAGTACGCGTGCAACTCGATGCTCGCGCTCAGGATCTCGTTCATCAACGAGATCGCGAACCTGTGCGAGGCGGTCGGCGCGGAAATAAACCAGGTGCGGCGCGGGCTCGGCTCGGACCGCAGGATCGGCACCCAGTTTCTGTTTCCCGGCGTCGGATACGGCGGCTCATGCTTTCCGAAGGACGTTGAAGCGCTGATTCACACCGGAGCCGAGAACGGGCTCGATTTCGAGCTGCTCAAGGCCGCGCAGAGCGTCAACAACCGCCAGAAGCATCGTATCGTTGCGCGCGTCAAGGAACATTTCGGACCCGACCTCAAGGGACATACGTTCGCGCTCTGGGGGCTCTCGTTCAAGCCGCGTACCGACGACATGCGCGAGGCGCCGTCGCTGGTCGTTATCGAGGAGCTGCTCAAGGCCGGCGCCTCGGTCCGGGCCCACGATCCCGAGGCGCTGGACAACGCGCGGCGTATCTTTGGCGACCGGCCGAGCTACCACAAATCCAACTACGACGCGCTCAAGGGTGCCGACGCGCTCCTTATCCTGACGGAATGGAACGAGTTCCGGCATCCGAATTTCCAGCGCATGCGCTCGCTGCTCAAGCAGCCGGTAATATTCGACGGGCGCAACCTGTATGATCCGGAACTGATGAAGGCGCTGGAGTTCAAGTACTATTCGATCGGACGCAGGGCGCAATAACCGGCGAAGGGGTGGGGCGGCGATGCGAATTCTAGTGACTGGAGGAGCCGGCTTTATCGGCTCGAACACCGTTGACGCACTGGTCAGGGCGGGCGGCCACGAAATCTCCGTGCTCGACAGCCTCGTGTCCGGCAAGCGCGAGCAGGTCAATCCCGCCGCGCGGTTCCATCAGGCCGACCTTCGCGACGCCGAGGCCGTGACGCGGATCGTCGAGACCGACAGACCGGAGGTGATCTTTCATTTCGCGGCCCAGATGGACGTCCGGCGCTCGGTTGCCGATCCGGTTTACGACGCGCAGGTCAACCTGGTCGGGTTTCTGAACCTGATGGAGGCGGCGCGGCGCAACGGCGTTCGCCGGGTGATTTTTTCCTCGACCGGGGGCGCGATTTACGGCGAGCAGGAGGCGTTTCCCTGCGACGAGAGCCATCCGGCGCGCCCGGTGAGTCCGTACGGCGTCGCCAAGCTTTCGACCGAAAGCTATCTTTTCTTCTACAAGGCCGAGTACGGGATCGATTACGTCGCGCTCAGGTACGCCAACGTGTACGGACCGCGCCAGGATCCCCACGGCGAGGCCGGAGTGGTGGCTATCTTCTGCGGGCGATTGCTCGCGGGAAAGCCCTGCACGATCTATGGAGACGGCGGGCAAACTCGTGATTATACTTTTGTTGGAGATGTCGTGCGCGCCAACCTCGCCGCGCTTGCCAGTAGCGCGACCGGGCCGATCAATATCGGGACCGCCGTCGAAACCAACGTAAATGACCTGTACGCGACGCTTGCGCAGGCGGCGGGCGTGAAGACTGCGCCGCAATACGCGTCGGCCCGCCCGGGCGAGCAGCGCCGTTCGGTGATTTCGCCGGCGCGCGCGGAGAAACTGCTCGGATGGAAACCCGAGGTTGGCCTGCGCGACGGACTCCGAGAGACCTTCCGCTACTTCAAGGAGCGGGCAGGCCAGTTCGCATAAGATGACCGCGCCGGATCTGATTCGCAACTTTTCGATAATCGCCCATATCGACCACGGCAAGTCCACGCTTGCCGACAGGATATTGGAGCGCACCGGTGCGCTTTCCAAGCGCGAGCTGAAGGAACAGTTCCTCGACTCGATGGAGCTGGAGCGCGAGCGCGGCATCACGATCAAGGCCCGTTCCGTAAGGCTCAGTTATACGGCGCATGACGGGCGCACCTACGTGCTCAACCTGATCGACACTCCCGGTCACGTGGATTTCGCCTACGAGGTTTCGCGCAGCCTCGCCGCGTGCGAGGGCGCGCTGCTGGTCGTCGACGCGAGCCAGGGCGTCGAGGCGCAGACGCTCGCCAACGTTTACATGGCGCTCGACCATGGGCTCGAAATAATCCCGGTCATCAACAAGATCGACCTTCCGGGCGCGGATATCGAACGCACCCGGCATCAGATCGAAGACATTATCGGGCTCAGCGCCGAAGACGCGATCCTGACCAGCGCCAAGGAAGGAATCGGGGTCGAAGAGGTGCTCGAGGCGATCGTCAAGCGCGTTCCCGCTCCAAAAGTACCCGCCAGCGCGAGCCTTAGGGCGCTTATCTTCGACAGTTGGTACGATCCGTACACGGGCGTGGTCGGCCTGGTGCGAGTGTTCGGCGGCGACGTTCGCAAGGGCATGAAGGTGCGCCTGATGGCGACCGGCAAGGAAGGCGAGGTGCTTCGCCTGGGCCATTTCACGCCGCATGAGCGCGAGGTCGATTCGCTCAATCCCGGCGAGGTCGGATTTGTCGTCGCCGGTATCAAGACGGTCCAGGACATGCGCGTGGGCGACACGCTGACCGACGCCGAACGTCCGGCAGCCGAACCGCTCGCTGGCTTCAAGGAACTGAAGCCGATGGTGTTCGCCGGGCTTTATCCGACCGAAGCGAACCAGTACGGCGCTCTGCGCGACGCGATCGAAAAGCTGCGGCTCAATGACGCGAGCTTCATCTGCGAGCCCGAGAGTTCGCAGGCGCTCGGCTTCGGTTTCCGCGCCGGGTTTCTCGGGCTCCTGCACATGGAGATAACGCAAGAGCGCCTGGAGCGGGAATTCGGACTGAGCCTTATCGTGACCGCGCCCACCGTTGAGTACCGGGTGCGCACGTACGGCGGGCAGGTCCTGATGGTCGATAATCCCGCGCTTTTGCCCAACGAAGGCGAGATCGAGAGTATCGAGGAGCCATTCATCATCGCGTCAATCCACATGCCCGACGAATTCCTGGGCGCGGTGATGAAGCTTTGCGAAGACCGCCGCGGGATCCAGCGCGATCTGCGCTATCTCGACGAAAAGCGCGTGATGCTGCGTTACGAGTTGCCGCTGGCCGAGATCGTGTTCGACTTCTACGATCGGCTCAAATCGATGAGCCGCGGATATGCGTCGCTCGACTACGAGTTTCTGGACTTCCGCGCCGGGCCTCTGGTTAAATTGGACATCCGTATAAACGGCGAGGTAATCGACGCGCTCTCGGTAATCGTGCATCGCGACAAGGCTTACGAACGCGGGCGGCTCCTGTGCGAGAAGATGCGTGAGTTGATACCGCGCCAGATGTTCGAAGTGGCGATACAGGCCGCTTTGGGCGCCAAGGTGATAGCGCGCGAGAGCGTCAAGGCCTTGCGCAAAAACGTGACCGCCAAGTGCTACGGAGGAGATATCACGCGCAAGCGCAAGCTCCTCGAAAAGCAAAAGGAAGGTAAGAAGCGGATGAAGCAGGTCGGGCGGGTCGAAATCCCGCAGGAGGCTTTTCTCGCCCTGCTCAAGGTTGGAGAGTAGGGCATCCGTGGCTGAACCAGCACGCAATCTCCCCAAGTCGCAGCAGCGTCCGGCACGCCCGAAGGATGCGCCGACGGCGCCCGAGAAAAGCGTCGTCCGCGAGTACGCCGAGGCGCTGGTAATCGCCTTCTTCCTCGCGATCGTTATCCGGACTTTCTTCGTCCAGGCGTACAAGATCCCGTCGGGCTCGATGGAGCCGACGCTGCTGATCGGCGACCACATCCTGGTCGACAAGTTCGCTTACGGGTTGCGCCTTCCGGATTCCTTCTTCGGCATGAGCATTCCGGGAATCCCGTGGGGTCACTATCTTTTCGACACCGGCCCGATTCATCGCGGAGACGTAATCGTGTTTGTGTTTCCGCCCGACCCGACCAAGGACTTCATCAAGCGGGTCATCGCGGTTGGCGGCGACACGGTCGCGGTCAAGAACGCGGTGGTCTATCTGAACGGCCAGCCGATGCTCGATCCGCATGCGCATTACTCGCTGCCGGCCGACGAGCGCACGCCGATGTCGGTGCGGGACAATTTCGGGCCGGAGAAGGTCCCGCCGGGCAAGATTTTCGTTATGGGCGACAATCGCGACCGCAGCTATGACAGCCGGTTCTGGGGATTCGTCCCGATCGATAATGTTGAGGGTCGCGCGTTTCTCATCTATTGGTCGTGGAACAGCGACGGCTCCGGCCTCGCGCACGTGCGATGGGGCCGGATAGGTGAGATTATCCATTAGAAGCCAAGGGAGGAGCGTGGGGTGGGTGACGAAGCACTGGCGAGAATCGGCACGATGCTCGAGGAGATTGGCTCCAGGTTCGACCTGGTGATTGAGGCCGTATCAGGCTTCGGCGCTGGGTTGGAGAAACTCCGCGAGGAGATGGTCGGCCAGTTTGCCGAGGTCGGCAACCAGATCCGCTTTCTCTCCGACCAGATAGCCGAGAACCGTCAGGGCGTCGCTGCACTGCGCGCCGATCTCAGCGCCGAGATGATCCGTCTGGGCGAGATGATCGGCCGCACCCGGGTGGAATTCCGCGAGCAACTGGCCGCGACCGAAGCGAACCTCGGCGAGATGCAGCTTCGCGCGGCTCCGCAGTCCGAATCAGTCGCAATCGTGGTGGAAGAACCCGCGGAATCCCAGGAGGGCGGCGAGCCGACGGCGGCGCGAACCGCGCGTCGGAGTGCGGAAGCGGCCGTCACGCGCGAACTCGTCGGGACGATTCGTGAACTCAGGCGCGAGGTCAGGGCTTCGGCGGAGGCGACCGCAAAGAAGCTCGGCGCCGACATCAAACAGGCCAACAAGGCGCTCGGCACGCTCGCGCGGAAGTTCGAGCGGTTCGACGATCGGATGACCGTTCAGGTCCGCGACCAAGAACAGCGGCTAAGGAAGCTAGAGCAGCGCCGAAGCCGCGGCTAGCTGGCGCTGAGACAGCGAGTTCCGGCGACCTTTGCGGATTCGGGACTCGGCGTCAGAGCGGCGAGCGTTCGAGTTCCTCGCGTATCGAATACATCTTCTGGCGTGCCTCCGTGATGTAGGCGTCGAGGTTGCGGCGATGGTTGGCGAAGATGCCGGCTGGCGAGCCGTTGAGCACGACGACCGGCGTCAGCACGGCGGCTTTGCCCAGCGCGACGGTCGCCTCGTCCAAGAGTTTCCCCAGCACCGGATCGGCCTTTATCTGGACCGCGTATTCTCGCCTGACGGCCTTCATCATGTGGTAAATGACGTACGCGTAGCCTTGTGAGCGGTAAAACAGGTGGTCGCAGTCCCACCATCTGATCGGGCTGCCGTCGCTACGGGTATCGCGGTAAAGGCGCGCATGAGCGTCGCCGAGCAGGTCGGTCCAGGTCTGGAACAGGCGGACCAGTTCGACACTTCGCTGATTCAGTTCGGCGGAACTTTCGGGATTCGCGCGCAGTCCCGCGACGTAGAGCCTGAGACGCCGGATGCCATCCTCGTACTTGGATTCGGAGGACGGAAAAATCCATCTCTGCGGGTCGTAATGGAAGTCCAGGTCGGCTGCCACGAGGTTGGGGTCGTATTCGTTGGAGGAAACCTTGGTCAGGTGATCCTTGAATACGCGCGTGGTTTCACGGATGGCCATGATGATGCCGATCTGGCGGTCGGCGTTGTTGTCGGCCGCGACTTTCGGACCCCACAGGAAAAAATCGTTCGGGCGCCATCCGAAGCCGGTGTGAAGTTCGTGGCCCATGATCACCGCGAGCGTCGAGGCGAAAATCTCACCCGGCTTGAACGGCTTTCCCCGCGGAAAATGCGCGTCAATGTCGTAGCCGAGATGGTCGTGGCGGATCTGACCGAAGTGAAGCGCGAGCCCTCCGCCAATCCAGACGAGAACGATTGCCGAAGCGACGATTATCGCGACGCGTTTACGTGACATTGTCCGTTATTTTGCCGATTCCGTGCGCCGAGTAAACGCCGTCCGCTCGCTGCACCCGCGCCAAACGACTGCGCGGGCCGGAAATTCTAGAAGTGCCTCATTATCCGCGTCAGAAGCGATTTTTGCGCGGCGACCGCCTTCGGTGCGACCAGCGCGACCGCACTGACCGGCTTGCCGTCGAGCGAAATCTCGGCCATCCCGAGCTTCTGGCCGGCCCGGATCGGCGCGGCAACCGCGGGCGGAAGCCGGTAGCTGACCGAAATCGCCTTGGCTGCGTCGTCGCGCTTGACGAACACGGAAGCGTTCTCGGCGAAGACCGGCTTCAGACTTGCAATCTCGCCGTCCTTTACCGCGACTGCCTTCGGCGCGGCTGCGTCCTTGCTGGCGACGCGACGCATCTCGTACTGCGCGAAGCCCTGCGACATCAGCACCGCGGCCTGCCGGAAATTCTGCCGCTTGAGCGGTGAGCCGAGCACGACCGCGATGAGCCGCATGCCGGCGCGATACGCGGTGGCGACGACATTGAAGCCTGATTGATGGTAGTAGCCGGTCTTGAGACCGTCGCACCCGTTGTAGGTGAAGACGAGATGGTTGGTGTTGCGCAGTTCGAAGGTGCCGTTGCGGAACGGCGCGGTTTTTATCGCCGACCATTTCAGGATGACCGGGTATTTGACCAGTTGGCGAGCAAGGAGCGCTTCGTCGTACGCGCTCGATACGTCGGCTTTCTGGCCGGGCCCGGGCGGAAGCCCGTGAACCGAATAATAGTGCGTATCCTTCATTCCGAGTTCGCGCGCCTTTCGGTTCATCATCTCGACGAAGGCATCGGTCGAGCCGGCCACGTACTCGGCAACCGCGACCGTCGCGTCGTTGGCCGAATGCACGACGATCGCCTTCATCATGTCGCCGAGCGGAAAAGTCTCGCCTTCCTTCAGGTACACCTGCGAGCCGCCCATCTTCGCAGCCTTGCGCGAGGTGGTTATCGGGTCGGTAAGTTTGAGGCTTCCGTTCTGGATTTTTTCCGCGACGATCAGCATCACCATCATCTTGGCGAGCGACGCGGTCGGCCACGGCTCGTGCTCGTTCTTGGCAAAGATGACGGCGCCGGTGGTCGGCTCGATAACGCACGCCGCCTCGTACGGCCCCTTCGTTTCGTTGCCGGATTTGTGTGAGGCGGCTTGCGCGCGTTCACGGCGATGGATGCGCGCGGCGGACGCCGAGGACGCGCCGAGCGCCCAAAGCGTCATGGCGGCGAGGAATATCGAAGCCGCGCGCGCGACTAAGCCGTTTCGCGCAAGGCGAGCCCGTAACTTCATGGGAATCATCTCCGGACTATCCTCCTCATCCCGCCCAACCGCCGTCACGTGGAGGAGCGTATCAGGAAGCTAAAAGCGGTCCGCGGTCCAATACAGCGAGCGCGAATCCCCAAACACCGAAAAAGCGTACTCCGACACCGCTTCGGGCGCCATGGCGAAGCGTTTGCCCAGGCGCTCGGGCAGTAACACGCGCCACATGTAATTGTTGTCCGGATAGCGCACCGGCTCGCATCCGGCCGCCGAAAGCGCGTCCTCAAGGGTCAGATCGTGCTGTGTATGCGTGACAATCACGGAGGCCGCGCCGGCTCTCGACTCGCCCTGGAGTAGCGCGCGCTTGCGATGGTCGCTGGTGAGGGGCAATGAACTTTGCGTGCCCGAGGCGGCCTCGGAAACGTTGCGCAGGAGAGCGAGAATCGCGCCTTCATTTCCCTGCTCATATCCGTATTCCATCACCATCGCGACGCCATAGAAGCGAAAAGCGCGGGCGTAAGCGCGAATCCTGCGCGCCTCCCGCGCGAGCACGAAATACTCGTCGCATCCCTGTTCCGGAACGTTGCCCGCAAACGCGAGGCTGCCCTTCCAGTCGGCTTCATTTCGTGCCGCGGTGACATTGAAACGGCCGCTGTAGTCGCGATGGATTCGCGCGACGGTGTCGAAGTCGCGCGCGGGCTCGAAGACGTCGATTTCCATTCGCTCGGGAGCCGGAAGCGACGCCGCCGCGCTCAGGATGCTGAAGTTGCGTGTGACCTCGCGCCATCCGAACTGGTTGTAGAAGGTGAGCCGCTCGGCGAATAGAAGCGACAGCTCGAATCCCTCGCGCTCCATCGTGCCGAGCGCGAGCCGCATCAGGTCTGACGCGACCCCGCGATGGCGATAATCCTCGCGCACGAACACGGACCCGATGCCGCCCATCGGAACCGCCTGGCCGGCGAAGTTCACCTTGCGGTCGAAAATCTGGACGGTGCCGACGAGGCTGCCGGCGTCCAGGGCGACCAGGCACAAATCGTCTCGAAAGGCGGGATCGAGCTGATTGTAGCGGGCGAAGAACTCGCGTTCGTTGTACCAGAGAGCGAGCAGGTCGAGGACCGCGTCGCGTTCCGAACGCCGTGCAGCCCGGAACTCCATCGTCAGTGAATCTGGTAGGAAAGCGTGACGGGGTTTCCGTTGCGTAGAACCTGAAGCTGGATGTTCTGCTGATTGCGCAGGCCGTTGAGAAGCTGGATCGCGCGCGCGGGATCGTTGACCGCCTGCCCGTCGATAGACGTGAGCACGTCGCCGTCGCGAAGTCCGATATTATCGAAGACCGAGCCCGGCACGATTTCCGAAAGCGCGAAACCGTCGGTGCGGCCGTTCTGGACGTTTGGCATCGCGCGGATCTGCGTGAACAGGCTGGACAGGTTGCTCAGGCTCTGATTCACGGTGCTGCGCGGGATGGCGTAACGGTTGCCGCCCATGTTCGTGATACGCGGAACGAAGTTCCGCGGATTAGGCAGCGGATGTCCGGGCATGATGCCGCGCCGCCACGGAAACGAGCGCTGGTCGACACCCGCCAGGCTGTTGCGTGGCAGTTCGAGCGCGACGCGGCGCCCATCGTGTTCGATAATCGCCCGATCCTTATCGACTTCGGCGACTTTGCCGGCGTTCGGAATCGTGTCTCCGAGGCGGTAAAGCGACTGCTTGCCGTTCAGGTGCTCGACGATGATGAACGATTCTCCGCCGGTCATCCGTGAGACGCCGAGAAGCTTGAGATGGATGTCCTCGACGACGGCCGGAGCCTTCTGACTTGGCGCGGGCAGGAGGTTGAAGATGTCGCGCGCGACGATCGGCTCGTAGTACGAGCGCGGATGGGCAAACACCTTGACGGGGCTTCGGGAAACAATGTTGATAGGGGCCACCGTCGGCGGAGAGAGCACGAATGCGGTCACGTCGGCCGCAGTGCCTGCCGCGAAATAGGCTAGCGCCGCGATCAGAAGGAAATTCAGCGCGATTATGTGCCGCTCGCCAAGCCTGAGTTCCATTTATTGCCAGGCCTCCGCCTCGTACGAGCACCCCTCGACCATCCGCCTCGCGTCATAGTTCCAGCGTCCCTTCCATCGCTCGATCGTCAGCGCCGCCTGCGTATAGCCGCTTCGCACCTGGTCCATGAGCCGGTACAAGTAGACGCCTTCGTCTTCGCCGCGCTGGTTCAACGCCTTCTGACGCGCGAGCCCGGTAATCGCGATATTCAGAAGTTCCATCGCGAGGTCCTTCAACAGCGTGCGCCCCGCGCGCGCCTCGAGTCCAAGCTTCTGGGCGGCGTCGTTGAGCGCAAGACGCTCGCCGAACGACCATCGCTTGACGAGATCCCAGGACCCGTCGAGGCAATCGTCATTATACAGGATACCCTTGCAGAGTGCCGGGAGCGCGAGCATCAGGGCGGGTGGCTGACCGTCGGCGCTGCGAATCTCGATATAACGCTTGAGGCGCACCTCGGTGAAAATCGTGGTCAGATGCTCGCCCCAGTCATCGACTGTGGCGTGCTCGCCGTGGAATCCGCGCTCCATGAACTGGCGGAAAGTCATGCCCGGCGGCTGGGTCATGTCGATGTACTCGTGGTCGCGGATAAGGAAGTACATCGGCACGTCGAGCGCATACTCGGCGTAATCGTCGAAGCCGGCGTCGTCGCGGAAAATGAACTCCGGCGTCCCGCAGCGGTCAGGGTCGGTGTCGGTCCATATGTGGCCGCGGAAGCTCTGGTAGCCGTTGAGCCTGCCGTCGCATAGCGGCGAGTTCGCGAACATCGCATAAATCAGCGGCGTTATCCCCATCGCGACGCGCATCTTGCGCATCGCGTCCGCCTCGCTCGAATAGTCGAGGTTGGCCTGGACGCCGGCCGTCTGCTTCATCATCCGCTGCCCGAGCCGGCCCTTGCGAGCCATGTATGGATACATGATCCGGTAGCGCGCCTTGGGCAGCAGTTCGATCTCGTCGATCCGGCTTATCGGCTGCATCCCGAGCCCGAGCAACGTGGCGTCGATCTCGCGCCCGACGTCCATCAACTCGTCGATGTGGCGGGTGAATTCGCGATGGGCGCAGTGGATGGTTTCGCACTGCTCGCCGGAAAGCTCTATCTGCCCGCCCGGCTCGATAGTGATGCGCGCGCGCTCGCCGTTGAGCGCCAGGATACGGCCGTCTTCTTCGACCGGCTCGTAGTCATAATGGTCGACGAGCCGCCTCAGCATCTCCTCGACGCTGCGCGGGCCGGAAAACGGAAGCGCGCGCCCGTCCTCCGCTAGGACCGCGATTTTTTCGTACTCGGTGCCGACCCGCCATTGCGTTCGCGGTTTGGCGCCTTCGTGAAAGTATCGGATGAGGTCTTCCTTGGTCTGGACCGCCTGGCTCATCGTTCACCTCAGCGTCGGGCCGGAGCGGCATCCGATGCTACGCGCGACGTTATCATGGCCTTGACGGTGGCAAGAGGCAAGTTGCGAAGTGCACGCCCCGGCGCCCGGGTTG